>NZ_QKRU01000009.1:0-134598 GCF_003234055.1 Pseudomonas sp. 57B-090624 | reverse complement strand
CCCCGGAACAAAGGCCCCGCCCCGCATGAGCAAGACACCCCAGCGCGCCCGCGACACCTACCACGTCGGCAACCTCGCCCCGCAGCTGCTGCAGGCCGCGCGGGAGATGCTCGAGGAAGTGGGGCCGACCAAGCTGTCGCTGCGCGCGGTCTCGGAGCGGGTCGGCGTCAGCTCCACGGCCGCCTACCACCACTACGCCAACCGCGCCGAACTGGTGGGCCAGCTGGCCGCCCAGGGCTTTCGCGAACTGGGCATCGCGCTGCGCCGGGAAGACAAGGGCAATGCCGGCCTGCAGAAGCTGCGCGACGCCAGCCTGGCCTACTTCAGCTTCGCCCGTGCCAACCCCGCGCTGTACCAACTGATGTTCGGCCCGGAGCTGGGCGGTGATGACCTGTCCGTGGATTACCGCGAGGCCCGCGATGACGCCTTCGGCGAGCTCAAGCGCATCATTGCCGAGATCCTCGGGCAGGCCATCGACAGCGCCGAAGTCCGCCGCGCCGCCCTGGCCGGCTGGTCCTACACCCACGGCCTGGCCTCGCTGGTCATCCACGGTGTGCTGCAACTCCCCGACTCCACCAGCGACGCCCGCTTCGTCGATAGCACCCTCAAGGGCTTCGAGCACCTGTTCCAGATCGGGGGATAGGTCGCTGCGGGGCCGAGTGGCACGCAACCGAACGGAGCACCGCATCACGCAAAACAAAGCCGCCGAGTTGGATGCGCTCGGCTGTTTTCCGGCCGTGCCTGTGCTAAAAAAGCCGCCCGGACCATCTGGCCGATCAGCGCTGACAAAGGAGCGACAAGCATGGGCAACTACTCACGGAGCGCAATCGCGTTGGCGCTGCTGCTGGCTGCGGGCACCGCGTTCGCCGAAGAGCCGGCGGAGAGCACCAGCACCCTCAAGGAGTCGGCCAAGGCCGCGGTCTCGACCGCTATCTCCGCCGGCAAGAACCTGCTGGGCGGCGCTTCGGAAGGCGTCACGGAAGGCCGTGAGTCCGCCCAGGGCGCGGACGGTGCCCTCGTCATCTCCCAGCTCGACCAGCTGGACGGCAAGGTCGACGTCAAGCTGCTGAAGGTCGAAGCCGTCGACGACAATCTGAGCGTCCTGTTCGGCTTCAAGAACCTCACCGACAAGCCGGTGCGCCTGATCAACCTCACCCACAACAGCGCCCTGCTGGCCATCGACAAGGACGACTACTCTACCAACCTGGTGCCGATGGAAAACGTCGATGAAGTCACCGTGCCGCCGAAGACCGGCGTACGCCAGAAGTTCCTGTTCCAGGGCCCGGTGGAAGGGCCGAAGTCGGTGCGCCTGTGGGGCCGCGACCACACCACTCAATAGGCCGCCGCCGGAAACACCCCGCCCTGCCCTGCGTGCCCCACTGTCTTGACACATGACGGGGCGCGCCGGCCTCGCTGGACAGAAGCCATCCTCGCGCTCTCGAAGCGCCCCCTGCGCAGCGGCTACGTCGCCTTCACCCGCAAATACTCCGACGGCGCCACGCCTTCCCACTGCCTGAACGCCCGCCGGAAGTTGGCCACGTCGCTGTAGCCGAGCACCTGGGCGATCTCCTCCACCGAGAGCCGCCCGGCCCTGATGTGCTCCAGGGCGAGCGCATGGCGGACCTCCTTGAGCACCTGCTTGAAGCTGGTGCCCTCGGCCAGCAGGCGGCGGTGCAGCGTGCGCGGTGTCATGCACAGAAGACGCGCGGTGACGACCAGGCTCGGGAAGGCGTTCTGCCGCTCCAGGATGAGCCGACGGACCCGGGCCCCGAGGGCGCTCGGTTCCCCCAGCTTCTGTAGTTCGCGCTGGCACATCAGCTCCGCCTCCCGGAAGGCCGCCGGGTCGGCCATGCGCAGCGGCGTATCCAGCAGCGCCGTGCCGAGGGTGAAGGCGGCCCGGGGTTGCGCGTAGCACACGGGGCAGCCGTACATCTGGCTGGCCAGCTCGGCGTAGGCCGGCTCGGGGAACGGGAGGCTGATCCGACTGATCGCCCCGCCGCCCGGGGTGATGGCATCGAAGATGTTCTTCACCGCCAGCATCACCGCCTCGATCACGGTCTGCTCGATCGCCCCGAGCGGATGGGTGGGCACGAAGCGCAGGTGCTCCTGCTGCGCAGCCTCATCCTGTTCGAGCTGCACCCGGACCAGCGTGATGCGCACGGCGAGGTAGCGCTCCAGCAGCTCGACGACCTGGCGCAGCGAGCCGCCCTGCAGGGCGGCGAAACCCAGCGCGCCATGGGTGCCGACGCCCAGCCGCTCGCCGATCAGCAGCCCCAGCGCCGGCTCCCCGCTCAAGCGCAACGCCTGCTGGATGAGTTCGCCGAACAGCTCGACCCGGGGCTGGTAGTGCGGGTCATCCAGTTGTTCGAGCCCGACGCCGCAATGGCCGAGCCACTCGGCGGGCGCCACGCCCATCACCCGCAGTTGCTCGGCGATCTGTCGCAGGTACTGCACGGGAAGCAGGAAGTCAGGCATCGGCGTCTGTGTTTCACGGGCGGATGGGCAGGGGAAAAAGTGTCAATTAATGACCCCCACAATGTCAATTGAGGCCCTCTCCGCCCCGCACGCAACGCCCCTAGGATGCAGCCGTCCCGACCTAACAAGCACAACAGGAGGACGCATGTTCGCATTCCTTTCCAGGCACCGCCCGAGCACGGTGCGGGTCAATGATGTCGAGATCAGGGCGAACCCCAGGGAAACCCTGCTGCACGCCGCGCTGCGCCACGGCATCGACTTCCCCCACAGCTGCCGGGTCGGCGGTTGCGCCACCTGCAAGTGCCGGCTGCTGGCGGGCCGGGTGCGTGAGCTGACCGAGGCCAGCTACATCCTCGACGACGAGGAGCTCGACCAGGGCTACATACTCGCCTGCCAGAGCGTGCCGCTGGGGGACCTGCGCATCGAGGTCGACCTCACACGCCACGCGGCCATGCGCCGGGTGCGCGGCAAGGTCGTCGGCCAGGCGAGGCTCACCCACGACATCACCCGGCTGGTGGTGCAGTTGCAGGACGCGTTGCCCTACAAGGCGGGCCAGTACGCGGCGCTGACGCTCGATGCCCTGCCCGGCCAGCCACGGCTGTTCTCCTTCGCCACGCCCCCGCGCCCGGATGGCCAGGTGGCCTTCTTCATCCGCAAGGTGCCCGGCGGGTCGTTCACCGGCCTGGTCGACGAGCGCTCGCTGCTCGGCCAGGGCCTGAGCCTGGAGGGGCCGCAGGGCGAGTTCCACCTGCACCCCTCGGCAGCGCCGTTGCTGATGGTCGCAGGCGGCAGCGGCCTCGCGCCCCTGCTGGCGATCCTGCAGGACGCCCTGGCCAACACCCCCGGGCGCCCCGCCACCCTGCTGTTCGGCGCGCGCCAGGAGCACGACCTCTACGCCCTGGACGAAATCGCCAGCCTCGCCGCGCAGTGGCCCGCCCCCTTCCGCTTCGTCCCGGTGCTGTCGCAGAGCGCCCCTGATACGCGCTGGAGCGGCGCACGCGGCCTGGTCACCGAGCACATCCCGGCGCTGTTGGAGACGGGCGCGCACGCCTACCTGTGCGGCCCGCCCGGGATGATCGACAGCGCCACCGCCCTGCTTCGCGAGCGGGGGCTGGCGCCCGGCAACATCCACGCCGACCGCTTCACCACGGCCCCGCACCCGGCGGCCGTTGGCGCCTGAACCCTACAACAAGAGAAACCGCCATGAATCCGTTGCACTACCTCAAATTCTTCCTGTTCCACGTCGTCGGGCTGGCCGCCGTGCTGTCGCTGCTCGCCGGCGGCCCCTGGACGACCGCTGGGCTGCTGGCCGTCCTGGCCTTCTACCTGATCGGCGATGCGTTCGCGGGGGATGACACCAGCACCCCGCGCTTCACGTACCCGGCCATCCTCACCGCCCAGCTCTGGCTGGCCCTGCCCCTGCTGGGGCTGATCGTCTTCACGGCGCTGTGGAGCGTCAGCGAGGGTGATCCGCTGGGCTTCGGCGCCGCCCTGGGGCGCCTGAGCGGTCAGGACCTGCTCGCCGCCCGCGACGCCACCGCCATCGGCCATCACCTCTCCGCCTGGCTGCTCACCGGGCTGATGATCGGCATGATCGGCACCATCACCGCCCATGAACTCACCCATCGCACCTGGGACCCGGTCTCCATGCTGATCGGGCGCTGGCTGCTGGCCTTCAGCTTCGACACGGTGTTTTCCATCGAGCACGTCTACGGCCATCACCGCTACGTCTCCACCACCGAAGACCCGGCCACCGCACCCCGTGGGCGCAACGTCTATGTCCATGTGCTCGCCTCGACGCTCAAGGGCAACCTGAGCGCCTGGCGCATCGAACGGCGCCGGCTCGCCCGCAAGGGGCAGAGCCTGTTCGGCTGGCACAACGCGGTGCTGCGGGGGCATGGCATGAGCCTGCTGCTGGTGGCGGCCGCCTTCGGCATCGGCGGCTGGCCGGCGGCGCTGTTCTTCGTGGCCTGCGCGCTATGGGGGAAGGCATTGCTGGAGATCGTCAACTACATGGAGCACTACGGCATGGTCCGCAACCCGGCCACCCCGGTGCAGCCTCGCCACTCCTGGAACACCAACCGGCGCATCAGCTCCTGGGCCATGTTCAACCTGACCCGCCACTCCCATCACCATGCCCAGGGCGAAGTGCCCTACCAGGACCTGCGCCCCTTCCCGGACGCACCGATGATGATCGGCGGCTACCTGACCACCATCCTGGTGGCGATGATCCCGCCGCTGTGGCACCGGCTGATGACGCCCAAGGTGCTGGCCTGGGACCGTGACTTCGCCAGCGAGGAAGAACGCCAGCTGGCGAAGGAGGCGAACCGGCGCAGCAGGATTCCCGCGATGCTGGCGCGGGCGGACGAGGCCTGATCGACGGGTTGTCGGATGCAACGAGCGGCGCCGCCTACCCCGGTGACCGCTCGAACACCCGCGCTCAGATGGCCCGCGTGTACAGGGGCTTGAGGAAACCGTGCCGCGCCAACCCTTGCGCCAGCGCACGGGGTATCACCGCGTACGAGGGCTCGCCAGGGCGCGTGTGGAAGATGAAGTCCCACGCCTCGCTCTCCGAGGCCATGTCGTGCAGCAGCCGCAGGAACGGCTTGGGAAAGGTGTCCTCGGAGAACTTGAACGACGCGCTGTAGGGCCTGCCCTCGAACCGGCAACTGAGCGTGAAGCTGCCCTGGGTGCCCGGCTTGCTCCGGTACTGGATATCCTCCAGCGGCAGCCCCGAGTAGGCGGCGATCCGCGCCAGCGCATGCCCATAGCCCTTCTCGTCGGCCTCGAAGAGGTAGGGCGCGTAGCGGGTGATCTTCGTGTGGTGGTCGCGGAACAGGTGGGAGATGCCCCATGCCGTCTTCGGGTCCAGCGGGCCACGCAGTTCGGCCGGGATGTCCCGCGCATGGCGATACGCCTTGAACTTCGCGGCCAGGCCCGGATGCCACTCCCGCGCGCTTTCGAGCTGCGCCTGGTAGTAGTGCTCGTTGAGGTAGCCGCACCCACGCAGCACGGCGAGCACGTCTTCGAGTACCTCGGCGGGCAGCGAGACGACCGGGGCGTCCTTGTCCGGAAAGCAGTACTGGTAGGCGATGACGGGGCCGTCTTGCTGCTCCTGCTGAGGCGCCTCGCTATCCACCGCAAGCGTCTCGCCACCTGCCAGCACATCCAGCAGCTCGTCCTCATCCATGGTCCTGATGCCAAGGGCTTCGGCCTTGCCGGTCTTGTCGGCCCCCGGCTTGCTGCCCATCACCAGCAGCGTGGTCTTGCCGTTGACGGACTTCTGGATGATGCCGCCCTTCTGGGCGATCAGCGCCTCCAGTTGCGGCCGGGTGTAGTCCCTGAAGGCGCCGGTGACCACCACGTGCCGGCCGACGAAGCCAGAGGTCGGCGAAGGCAGCCAGCGCCACGGGCGCGCGGCATGGTCGTCGAAGTACTCGCACGCGTCATCCATGTAGAAGGTTTCCGCGGTGCTCGAGTCGAAGGCGCTGATCTCGATCTCGGTCGCGCCAAGGAAATGGAAGAACGCCACCAGCACCTCGACCTCCAGGGAGCTGGCCGACTCGAACTCCAGGTGGAACAGCCCGTCGCTCTCGCGCAGGGTGATGGCCGCCGCGAAGATGTCGTCGACATCGTAGAGCGTCTCCTCGACGTCCATCGCCTCCACCGCCGCGTAGTCCTGCGCGTTCACATGGCGCACGAAGGTGCGGATGGCGTCCTGCGCGGCAGCGCCGTCCGCTTTCATGTACAGGTTCAGAGAGAGCGATGACATGGGATTCTTCCGTGAAAGGTCGGCCTGGTGGCGGACGGCGAGCGTGCGGCAAAGCACGGGATAAATCCGCGACGCAGACACGCAAATCACAACGAGCTCCACGTGCTTTCGCGGCGGGCGCCTATCGCCACCCCGCCCTGGAACCCGTCGCTCGCCTCACAACGTCAGCAACCCGCTGTACAGGCCATAGGCCGCCACCCCGGCGCCAAGGATCACGCAGGCGAAGATGCCCCTCTCGATCGAGGTGAACAGCGGTTCGCCCTGCTCGTGCTTGGCCTTGGCGAACAGCAGCACCCCGGGCGCGTAGAGCAGGGCCGAGAGCAGCAGGTACTTCACCCCGCCGGCGTACAGCAGCCAGACCGCGTAGCTCAGCGCGATGCCGCTGACGAACATGTCGCGCGCACGCTCCCCTGCGGCCCCCTCGTAGGTCTCGCCGCGCTGGCTCAGCAGCAGCGCATAGGCGGCGGACCACAGGTAGGGCACCAGGATCATCGACGACGCGAGGTAGATCAGGCTGGTGTAGGTGCCGGCGGAGAACAGCGTGATCAGCAGGAACAGCTGGATCATCCCATTGGTCAGCCACAGGGCGTTGACCGGCACATGCTGGGCGTTTTCCCGGCAGAGGAATGCCGGCATGGTCCGGTCCTTGGCCGTGGCGTAGAGGATTTCCGCGCAGAGCAGCGCCCACGACAGCAGGGCCCCGAGCAGGGAGATGGCCAGCCCGACACTGATCAGCAACGCCCCCCAGGGGCCGACTATGCGCTCCAGCACCGCCGCCAGCGACGGGTTCTGCAACTGCGCCAGTTCTGGCTGGCTCATGATGCCCAGCGACAGCAGGTTGACCAGCACCAGCAGCGCCAGCACGCCGAGGAAACCGATGACGGTGGCGCGCCCCACGTCGGCGCGCTTCTCCGCCCTCGCGGAATACACGCTGGCCCCCTCGATGCCGATGAAGACGAACACCGTCACCAGCATCATGTTGCGCACCTGCTCCATCACGCTGCCGAACTTCGGGTTGCTGCTGCCCCAGATGTCGCGGGTGAAGATTTCGGCCTTGAAGGCGACGGCGGCGATGACGATGAACATCACCAGCGGCACCACCTTGGCCACGGTGGTGAGCTGGTTGATGAACGCCGCTTCCTTGATCCCGCGCATCACCAGAACGTGCACGGACCACAGCAGCAGCGAGGCGCAGCCTATGGCGATCGGCGTATTGCCCTGGCCGAACACCGGGAAGAAATAGCCGAGGGTGCTGAACAGCAGGACGAAGTAGCCGACATTGCCCAGCCAGGCGCTGATCCAGTAGCCCCAGGCCGAAGAGAACCCCATGTAGTCGCCGAACCCGGCCTTGGCGTACGCGTAGACGCCGGAGTTCAATTCCGGCTTGCGGTTGGCCAGGGTCTGGAACACGAAGGCCAGCGTCAGCATGCCCACCGCTGTGATCGACCAGCCGATCAGTATCGCGCCGGCATCGGCCCGCTCGGCCATGTTCTGCGGCAACGAAAATATCCCGCCGCCGATCATCGAACCCACGACCAGGGCGATCAGTGCACTCAAGCGAAGCTTCTGTGCCGGTTGCGTCATTCCCGCGGCTCCCCTGCCAGAGAGGGCCTCACCACGAGGCCGCCACCCAGTGATTCAAACAAGCACAAAAAAGCCGGTTCCGCCTGCCGACGAACGTCCGTGGGCCGGCGATCGCGCGTGCGCACCCGCCGGGAAGCCCGCTTTACAAAGCCCGAAGACAAACTAGCGTTCAATGACCGACGCCCCGCCCGGCGAAACCCGCCCCCAGCCGGCAACCCGCATCTTAAGGAGGAGAACCCCATGGCCACGTTCGAACCCGGTCGCCTGCACATCGAGCGCCATGCACTGAACGAGCACGATGTGAGCTACGACCTGTGCATCGACTACCAAGTCTCCCAGGACCCGAAGGAAGGCAAGGGCATGCTCTTCACCCTGCACGGCAGCATCATGGGCAAGGAGCTCAAGGAAACCTTCTTCCTGCCCAAGGACCTGGCCTACAACTTCGCCAGCAACGTGACCAAGATCGCGGAGAAGTACGGCATTCCCAAGGCCCTGAGCAGCATCGGCTCGATGCACAAGCACTACGACGCGATGTTCGCGGATGTGCGGGAGCAACTGAACGCACAATACGGCGAACCGGTGAAGCCGGAGCATCTGGAATAACCACCCCGCCGGCTGCGCGCATCGTCCCAGCGGCGCGCAGCGTTCGGTCTTATGGTGTATCCGGCCTGATACCGCCGCTATGCTTGCCCCCGATTCCCTCCCCGAACGGCTCCAGTCCACCAGGCAGAACATGTGAAGTCGGTCTTTACTGCAGCGCTGCTCTGCCTGGTGCTCGGCACCACGGCCAGGGCGGAGCGATACCAGGTCGTCACCGAAGAGTGGGCGCCCTACAACTACCTTGAGAACGGCCAGCTGACCGGCATGGCCACGGAGGTCGTGCGGGCCATCATGGCGCGCACCGGGGACGGCTTCGAGATCGCGGTAATGCCCAGCATGCGCGCCGCCCACATGCTGCAGACCCGCCCCGGGACCATCATGTACTCGATGTTCCGCACGCCGGACCGGGAACCGCTGTACAAGTGGGTCGGGCCTATCGTCGAAGAATCGATCCATCCCTACCAGTTGTCCGACACCCCCGTCCCGGTGAGCTCACTGGAGCAACTGATGCATGCGCCACGCCTCACCACCCGCCACGCCGGCCTGGTGCCGAGGGTGCTGGAGTCGCTCGGCTTCACCAACCTCGACAAGAGCGCAGCAGAAAGCCAGCAGCTCTACCGCATGCTGCTGGCCAGGCGAACCGAGTTGATCATCGGCGATACCGATGCGGGCGTGAGCTACTACAGCCGCCAGCTGGGTATCGCGCCGGACACCCTGCGCCGGGTGCCCGTCGAGGTCTATCGCTCATCCCTGTACATCGCCTTCAGCCGCGATTGCGACGACGCGCTGATCGACGCCTGGGCCCGCGCGCTGGAGCAGCTGCGGCGCTCGGGCGAGCTGGAGCGCATACGGCGCCGCTATGAATCGCCCGCCGAGCCTTGAGCGAGGGCGGGGTCAGTCCAGTACCCCGTGCAGCACGTCCTGGATCACGCCCGTGGCGATGGCGATCAGCAACAGATCGGTACCGGCCTGCTGCCACTCGTAGCCCTCGTAATGGGGAAGCCTGCCGAGCAGCCGGCTGTCGAGCTTCCTGGCGATCCCGGGCGGAAGCGGCTTGCCCCGTGCCAGGTTCTTCTGGATGCCCGGCGGCAGCGGGGCGCCGGGGCTCCAGTAGCCACGGTTGTCATCGAGGATGATCCTCACGCCGCCGATATCGACGCTCGGGCCACCCTGCCAGTCATTCCCCCCGCCCTGGCCCTGGTGCCCCTGGCCGCCATGCTGGCCGCCCTTGTCGTGCTTGTTGCCCTTGCCGTTTCCCGGGTCGGCCATCGCGGGGGCCGCGATGATCAGGGCCCCTCCGAGAAGCGCCGCCAGCAATGTAGTGAGCCTGGACATACGAACCCCTCCTGCAGGGACATAACGATCTGCCGAGTCTAGCCCTTGCGCGGCATCCCGCCGACGCCGGCAGCCAGCAGCCGGTGTCGAGAACGGCGAACTCCCGCGGAACCGGGTCGCCAGAACCAAATGCACCGGTACCGTTCGAAAAGCACAGCGGCGTGTTGCTCGCGCAGCTAACGTGGTACTGCCCCAACCTGCCCGCGCGGATAACGAGAACGACGCCTATGGAACCCATCTGGATTGCGCTAGGGACATTCACCTGCCTGCTGGCGGCATCCCTGCTGATGATGCAGCTGTACCCCAAGCTCTCGGCCCGGCACCGCGACGAGGACACCAATACCGTGGTGCGGCTGGTCGCCAACATCTTCGTCGTCATGACCTCACTGGTGTTCGGCCTGATGATCAATTCGGCCAAGAACACCTTCGAGGGCATCGACGCCAGCATGCACGGCTACGCCACGAGCCTGATCATTTTCGACCGTACGCTGAAGAACTATGGCGAGGATGCGCAGAGCACACGCAACCACCTGGCCGCGTATGTCGAGCGCGCCATCGCCAACCCCTACCGGGGCGATGAAGCCCTGCAGCACCGCACGAGCCCCGCCACGCAATTTTTGGACGAGATCGGCGTGGCGCTCGCTGCCATCAAGCCCCACAACCGATACCAGGAAACCCAGCTGAGCGACCTTCGCCAGCAATATCACTCGCTGGTCGAACAGCGCTGGAGAATCGTCGAACAGTCCGAGGGCACGATGCCCCTGCCCCTGATCGGCATGCTGGTCGCCTGGATGACCCTGATCTACGCAAGCTTCGGCTACCGGGCTCCGCGCAACCCGATGGTGGTCAGCATGTTCACCACCTCGGCGATGCTGATCGCAGCCTCGGTCTATCTGGTGCTGGACATGGATATCCCCTTCCACGGCCCCATCCAGATTTCCGACGCACCGCTACGAAGAGCGTTGGCGGAAATCCAGATGTAGAGGCTGGCCCGAACTCGCTCGCCAAGTGGCAGCGGGAAGGCGTGCTCGATCCCGGCGGTCACGTTCTTGCCGCCGCAGTCCTTGCCCGTCGTGATCAGGCAGCGGCCGACCCGGGTGAGTTCGACCCCGCATGAGACGTGATCCTCCCCTCGAGCCCCCCACCGGCTCACATTCATGTGCTCGAAAAACGCTCGGGCGGGGGCGGCGAACACGCACTCCGGCGCTACAATGTCGCCCGCGCCGATTCCCCGGATCGGGCACGCCCGGAGCCCGCTTCACCATGTTCACCCTCGTACACCTGGACACACCGCCGCCCGAGTCCCTGAAGAATCAGGTTCTGCAGATGGTGGTGGACTACTTCAGCGACATCAGCCCGGTGTCGCTGACGCCCAGCAATCCGCTCTATCAGCTGTATCAGTACGTGATCGGCTACGAGGTGCACCTGTACCTGCAGGCCATGGACGCCACCCAGGCCAGCAGCGCACGCCTGGTCCTGGCCCTGGACGATGAAGACCCGTCGCAGGTTCGCGGCTTCGCCCTGTACCTGCCGAGCCAGGACGATGCCGAGGCCGCCACCCTGGCCTACCTCGCCGTCCAGGCCAGCCACCGTCGGAACGGCATCGCCCGGGCCATGCTGCAGCGCGTGATCGAGCAGCGCCCCCATGTCGAAGTGGCCTGCGCGGCCGGCAAGGCGCCGGTCTTCGAGGCGATGGGCTTCCGGGTGCTGGCCGCGCAAGGGCCGCATGTCCTGCTGAACACCCGCGCCCATCGCTCCAACGGCATGGTGGCGGTGCAGAACCTCGCGCCGATATTCGAGTCCAGAGAAGTGCGGCAGATCCACGCCTACCTGGTTCAGCAGCACGGCAAGAAGGCCCTGAGCGAGGCCGAGAGCAAACGCGACCGCCTGCTCGACCAGATGGCCTACCAGGCCGAGATGCTGGTGAAGGAGCGCTTCCCAACGATTCACTGAAGGCCCCAGCCAGCAGGCATGAAGCCAGGGCGCCCGACCCGGGCTGGATGAGCATTGCGCAACACGAACACAGCCACACCACATGAGGAGTCCACTCATGGCATCCGCCGACAAACAGCGAAAACGAGCCCAGCGAGCCAAAGCCAAGGCGAAACAGAACCGCTCGGGGAAACCCAGGACCACCGCCCTGCATCCTCTTCTGGCCGACCCGCTGATCAACGAGCCGTTTCACAGGGTGCTGATCGACCTGGACGCCTTCGATTTCAAGGACATCGAAGCGAATGGTTTCAACCCGGCAGACTACGACGACCTGTTCCGGATGATGAGGTACGGCGAGCGCATCAGCCTGCTGGCGATGTGCGTGGTATTCCTCCAGTACCCGGTGCTGGAACGGGTGCTCGCGGAGCAGACGCCGGATTCGGCGATCAATTTCACCATGGCGCTGCTGACGACCTACCGGGACATCTTCCACGGTGAAGACCCGGATACGGCCCTGGAATGGATGGGCAGCGACGCCTTCCAGAGCGCCTATAACCAGGCCTCGGCCATCCTGCAGGAGAGGAATTCGCGCCGCTGAAGTACCATGCCGCGCCGACACTCCATCGACCCCTCTGGCCGCCTATGTCCTCCAACGCGCTGTACACCGACCTGTCCCATTACTACGACCTGATGTGCGCCGACATCGACTACCGCGCACAGAGCGACAGCGTGCGACGACTGCAGCAGCTGTTCGGCAACCCGGGTCGCAGGCACCTGGACCTCGCCTGCGGCACCGGCCCGCACGTGCGCCACTTCCTCGACTTCGGCTACCGCAGCGCCGGCCTGGACATCAACCAGCCGATGCTGGATATCGCCCAGGCGCGCTGCCCCGAGGCCGCGTTCAGCCGGCAGGACATGGCCAGCTTCCGGGTGGACGAACCCCAGGACCTGATCACCTGCTTCCTCTACTCCATCCACTACAACCCGGATCTGCAGCAGTTGCGGGCGTGCCTGGCCAGCGTCCATGACGCGCTCGCGGAAGACGGCGTGTTCTGCTTCAACACGGTGGACAAGGCCCAGATCGACAACCGCTCCTTCGTGCGCCACACCGTGGAGCACGAGGGCAGCCTGTTCACCTTCGGTTCCGGCTGGTATTACGCGGGGGAAGGCGACCGCCAGGCACTGCGCCTCGGCATCGAGAAGACCACGGCCGGCGTGACCCAGGCCTGGCAGGACGAGCACCCCATGGTCGCCCTGAGCTTCGCCGAGCTGCAGCAGCTGTTGCAGCCGCAGTTCGAGGTGCACCTGTTCGAGCATGACTACGAACGCATCACCCCCTGGAATGGCACCTCCGGCAACGCCCTGTTCGTCTGCGTGAAGCGCTGAGCCGCGCCATGCTTGCGAATGCCTTCAAAACCACCAGCCGGCTTGCCATCGCGCTGTCACTCGCGGGCCTGGCCGGCTGTGCCTCCGATGGTGGGTCGGGCGAGGCCGCCGCCGTCGGCGCCCTGCTCCTGCCATGCCCGCCAATGTCGACCCCAGCCTGGTAAACGCCGCCGTCGGCTCAGTCCGGGAGTATCCGCAAGCTCCGCTCCTGGATTGATGCCGGGCCATTCAGACCAGCCTGGCACCGCCGTCGATGTTCAAGGTCGCGCCATTCATGAAGCCGTTGCTCATCAGAAAGACCGTAGCAGCGCCCGCCTCCACCGCGGTGCCGAGGCGGTGCAGCGGCAACGTCTGTTCCAGCGCCGCGACGAAGGCATCGCGCCCCTCGCCCAGCGCCTTGCCGAAGAGCGGGGTGTCGATCGGGCCGGGCGACAGGGTGTTGACCCGGATCGGCGCCAGTTCCAGCGCAAGACCACGCGCCAGCGCCTCCATGGCGGCGGAGGCGGCGGCCAGCACGGCTGTGCCGTGGGCGTTGGGGCGCTCCGACAGCATTCCGGAAATGAAGGTGATGGAGCCGTCTTTCGCCAGGCGCTCACCCAGGGCGCGAATGGCGTGCACCGACGCCCACATGCGCTCATCGAACGCCCGGCGCAGCTGGTCGAGCTCGGCATTCAGCACCTTGCCCACTGCATAGGAGCCCGCGAGCAAGACCAGGTGGTCGACTTTCGGGATATCCGCCAGCGCGGCCTGGACGGCATCGCCATCGGTCACGTCCGCTGCGCGCCAGGCGTCCAGGCCGTTGTCGCGGGCGGCCCGTTCGGCACGGGTGGCATCGGAGCCGATCACGGTGACGTGGGCACCCTGGGCCTTGGCCTGGATGGCGGCGGCCAGGCCGATGCCGGAGGTGCCGCCGAAGATCACCACGGTGCGGCCATTCAGATCGGTGGGCAAAGCGTGATCGAGAGCGAGAGGGAAAGTCATGGGTCATCTCCTGAAACGCCGAAGTGGCGTCGATGGGAGAAGGCTAATGGCGGGACCTCGCATTGATAATCAGGCCGCATGTCGCTTTACTTATGCCATGAAGGAATCAATTGGCCTGGACCGCCTGACCGGTCTCATCGCATTCGCCCGCGCGGCCTCCCTGGGCAGCTTCACCGCTGCGGCCCGGGACCTGGCCGTGTCCCCATCGGCCATCAGCAAGAGCGTGCAGCGCCTGGAGCAGCACTTCGAGCTGAAGCTGTTCAGCCGGACGACCCGCTCGCTCACCCTGACGCCGGAGGGGCAGGACCTGTACGAGCGGGCGCTGCGCCTGCTGCGCGAGGTGGAAGACATCGAGCAGGCCGCCGTCGCCACGCGCGCCGAACCCTCCGGCCTGTTGAAGATCACCGCCCCGCCGCCCATCGGCCTGAACATCCTCGCGCCAGCCATCCCACGGTTTCGCGAGCGCTACCCCAGGCTCACCATCGACCTGCGCCTGGGCGACCCCTACGCGGACATCATCGAGCAGGGCATCGACGTCGCGGTGCGCGTGGGCAACCTGGCGGATTCACGGCTGATCTCGAAGAGCCTGGGGCCTCACCGGATCGCCGCGTTCGCCTCACCGGCCTACCTGGCCAGGCACGGTACGCCGCGGCAACTCAGCGACCTGGCCCACCATGACTGCGTGAACTTCCGCTACCAGAGTTCCGGCCAGGCACTGCGCTGGCCGTTCAGCGTGGATGGGAAAGTGGTCGAGGTGGAGCCGGACCCGGCCATCGTCATCGATGCCAGCGACGCGGTGGCCGCCGTGCTCGCGGCCGGTGGCGGGATCGGCATCTCGCCGACCTATGTCGCGGCCCCCTACGTCGCTCGCGGTGAGCTGACGCCGCTCTTCCCCGAGTACGTGGTCGACCGTTCCGCCATCACCGCGCTGTGGCCGGAAAGCCGCCGGGGCAGCCCCAACGTCAAGGCGTTCGTGGGGTTCATCGCCGAGCTTTTCTCGGCCCCCACGGCCTGGGACGAGATCGTGCGAGGGGCTTGAGCGGCCGACACGGCAGCTGCCAGGACGGCGCCGTCGCCCTGCGTGCCGTCACACCGAGGGCACCCGCCCATCAATCCAGCCGCTTCTGGAAGTAGAAACGCCGGTGCCCCGGCGGGAAGTCCTCGACCTGCCCGAACGCGGTGTAGCCGTGGCGCTTGTAGAACTCCGGCGCCTGGAAATCGAAGGTGTCCAGCCAGATGCCGACACAGCCCTTCTCGCGCGCCGCGCGTTCGGCCATTTCCATCAATTGCGATCCCGTGCCCTGCCCCCGCGCCTGCTCGGGGATGGCCAGCAGCTCGATGTACAGCCAGCGGTAGAAGATCTCCCCGTAGAGCCCGCCGATCACCTCGTCGGTCCGCTCGTCACGCACCAGCAGTGCCAGCGTTTCGCGCTGCGGGTCGCCGGCCTTGGCCCGGTTGTGCGCCCGCAAGGGCTTGAGGATGGCGGCGCGGTCGTCCTCGCTCGGGGTCGCCGTCACGTCGATACGGGTGTTCATGCGCCAGTCCCTAGACATTGAGATGGGTGGAAACAGACCGGCCCTTCCTCGAACCGGCAGGCCACTATGTCGATGCCGGGCGCACGAGTAAATAAATCCACGCGCCGTACCAGCGCTCTTGTGGGAGCGAATTCATTCGCGATTACTCCCAGCCGACCACCGCAGGCCCCATCGCCCACCTTCGCGCATGCCGCCCATGTAGGGTGGACGACGCTTCACCCGTCCACCATGCGCGGTTCCACCGTGGCACGGCACAGCATGGGTTTCGCACAGCTCCACCCATCCTACGGAGAGCACACCCGCGCAGTGGCTCGGCGGGCCGCACTGGTGAGATGGGATGGGCCGAAGCTTTTGCGTGCGCCCCCACGCAGGTGTAAAAAGACGCCACTTCCATGCGGATAACGCCAACATGCCCGTTGCGGCCATCTACCTCTACGACCAGTGCTACGCCTCCAGCGTCAGCGGTTTCGCCGATGTCATGCAGGTGGCCAATGCGCACCTCGCCGCACAGGGCTCGGCGGAGCAGTACAGCTGGTCGTTCATCTCCGCTGCGCGGCAGGTCACGGCGAGCAACGGGTTGCCGCTGAAGTCACGGCGGGCCGAGGCGGACGAGCGTTTCGACATCGTCTACATCCCCGCCTGCCACTACCCGGGCTACCACGGCTTCCGCGCCCTGCTCGACCAGCAACGCCCGCAGTGGCTGGTGCACCAGTGGGAGATGGGTGCCGAGCTGATCGCCACCTGCACCGGCACCTTCCTGCTGGCCGACACGGGCCTGCTCGACGGTCGGGTCGCGACCACCACCTGGTGGCTGGAGGAGCAGTTCCGCTCCTGGTTCCCGGCGGTGGACCTGCAGATGGCGCCCATCCTCACCCAGGCCGACCGGCTGTTCTGCGCCGGGGCGCTGTCGTCCTACCACCTGCAGTCGATCCAGACCGTCGAGCGCCATTCCGGGGCGGCCCTGGCGGCGCGCTGCGCGAAGAGCCTGCTGATCGACGTCAGCCAGACACTGCAGACCCCCTTCCTGCCGCTTCTGGCGCACCGCTCCCACGAGGACGCGCTGGTGCGCCGGGCCCAGGACCACCTGGAACGGCACCTGGCCGAGCCCGTCCGCCTGGCGGACCTGGCGCAGCGCCTGGCGGTGAGCGAGCGCACGTTGATACGGCGCTTCCAGCAGGCCGTGGAGACGACGCCCCTGGCCTACCTGCAGAACCTGCGCATCGAGGCCGCCAGGGCGCTGCTGGAAACCGGCAACCAGCGCGTGGAAGACATCGCCCAGGCCGTGGGCTACCAGGACGGCAGCTCGTTCGTGCGCCTGTTCCGCGAGCGCATCGGCCTGACGCCAGCGGCCTATCGGCGCAAATTCCGCTTCGACTGACAGGAACCCGTTGTCGGCATCCGCATATCCGGCGTCATCTTTGCCTCTGTGACGGCGGCGCCCGGCCCCCTACCCTGGCGCCCAGTCCAACCGAGGTGCCTTTATGAACGTCCTGATCGTGCACGCCCATCCCGAACCCGCGTCCTTCTGCTCGGCGCTCTGCCGGGCGGCGGCCGAGCACTTCCGTGGCCTCGACGCCAGCGTGGAGGTCTCCGACCTCCATGCCATGGGCTTCGACCCGGTGGCGAGCGAGCGGGACTTCACCGAGCGGGCCGATGCCGACTACCTGGTCTATGCCCTGGAGCAGCGCAACGCGGTGAAGCACGGCCTTCTGCAACCGGACATCCAGGCGGAGATCGACAAGGTCCGGCGCTGCGACCTGCTGATCCTCAGCTTCCCGGTCTACTGGTATTCCATGCCCGCCCTCCTCAAGGGCTGGATCGACCGCGTGTTCGTCTCCGGCCTGTTCTACGGCGGGCGGCGGATCTTCGACCAGGGCGGCATGCGCGGCAAGCGCGCGCTGGTCTGCGCCACCCTGGGCGGGCGCGAACGGATGTTCTCCGCCGAAGGCATCCACGACGATTTGCGCGAGCTCTTCCGCCCGCTGCTCAAGGGCACCCTGGGCTATACCGGCTTCGATGTGCTGGAGCCCTTCTTCGCCTACCACGTGCCCTACCTGGACGATGCGGCGCGCGGCGCCATCCTCGGCGACTGGCGCCAACGGCTGGCCGGCATCGACGGGCAAGCGCCGCTGGAGATGCCCGTCACAGGCGACTACGACGCCCACTTCGAAGCGCGCATCCGCTGAGGCCCCGACTCGCGGCCCCACTGCGCTTTCTGCACCTTCGCACTCGCAATCGGGATTCTTTGATCCACACTTCTGTCGGTGTCGTTCCGCTTTGACGCTGCCCGTCTTCGCCCCGGAGAGGCGGGCGGCAAGGCTTCGGTACACGATAGAGAGGCGTATGGCGAATCACGACGAGTTGATCATCTGTGAGCACTGCGACTGCGTGTTCGAGAAGCTCACGCTGGCCCGGCACCAGACGGCGCACTGCTCGCGATGCGGCGGCGTGCTGCAGCGCTACAACGGCCTGACCATCGAGCAACGCCTGGCGCTGAGCCTCACCGCCCTGGTGCTCTGGGTGTTCGCCAACTTCTATCCGGTCATGAGCATCAGCCTGAAGGGCCTCAAGAGCAGCGCCACGCTGTGGGATTCGGTGCTGGCACTGAGCCAGGGGCCCATCACCTTCATCGCCCTGGTGGCGGCCATCTCCATCATCATCGCGCCGCTCTTCCAGTTGCTGTTGCTGTGCTGGGTGCTCGCCTTCGGCCTGCGCCAGCGCCGCGCGCCGGGCTTCCGCCTGTGCATGCGCTGGCTGGAGTCCCTGCGCCCCTGGAGCATGCTCGAGGTCTGCCTGCTGGGCGCGCTGGTGGCGGTGTTCAAGCTGGCCGGCATGCTCGAGGTCATCCCCCACGTCGGCCTGTTCGCCCTGGCCGTGCTCGCCCTGCTGCTGATCCGCATCGCCGGGCGCGACGTGCGCGAACTCTGGGGGCTGCCATGAGCACGCCGCCGCTGGCCAGCGAGCTCGCCCTGTGCCTCTGCCACAGCTGCGGCAAGGCCTGCGACATCACCCGCCACGCCCACCAGTGCGAGCGCTGCGGAGCGCCACTGCATGCGCGCAAGACCAATTCCCTTAGCCGCACCTGGGCCTTCCTGCTCGCCTCGCTGGTGTTCTACGTCCCCGCCAACCTGCTGCCGGTGATGAACACCAGCCTGTTCGGCAACGGCACCGACAGCACCATCATGAGCGGCGTGCTGGAGTTCTGGCAGCACGGCGCCTGGGACATCGCGCTGATCATCTTCATCGCCAGCATCGCGGTGCCGGGGCTCAAGTTCGTGGTGCTCACCCTGCTGCTGGTCACCGTCCAGCGCCGCTCCTCCTGGGCGCGCCGGGAGCGCTCCGGCCTGTACCGCCTGGTCGAGCTGATCGGCTACTGGTCGATGCTCGACGTGATCGTGGTCGCCCTGGTGGCGGCGCTGGTGAAGTTCCAGTCCCTGGGCGAGATCGAACCGCGCGCGGGGATTCTTTTCTTCGGCCTGGTGGTGGTATTCACGATGCTCGCCGCGATGAGCTTCGACCCCCGGCTGATCTGGGATACACCCGATGACGAGGAGGTCAGGGATGAGCGCGGAAACCCGTGAGACAGGCCCCGGCCGGCCCCTGGTGAAGACCCGCCGCTTCAGTGTTTCACTGGTCTGGATCGTGCCCATGGTCGCGGTGCTGGTGGGCCTGTCGCTGGTGGTGCACAGCTGGATGCAGCGCGGGCCGACCATCACCGTCACCTTCAAGACCGGCAGCGGCCTCACGGCCAACAAGACCGAGGTCAAGTACCGCAACGTGGTGATCGGCCATGTCTCCGAGGTGGCGCTGAGCAAGGACCAGAAAAGCGTCGACGCCACCCTCGAACTGGCCAAGGAGGCGGAAAGCTTCACCCGCGAGGACTCGCAGTTCTGGGTGGTGCGGCCACGCATCGGCGCGGGCGGCGTATCGGGCATCGACACCCTGCTCTCCGGCGACTACATCGGTGCCGACACCGGCCAGGCCACCCGCCGCGCCAAGGTGTTCGTCGGCCTGGAGAACCCGCCGCCGATCACCTATGGCGAGCCCGGCCGGCGCTTCACCCTGCATGCCCCGGACCTGGGCTCGCTGGACATCGGCTCGCCCCTGTACTTCCGCAAGATCCCCGTCGGCCAGGTGGTGGCCTACAACCTGGACGAAGACGGCAAGGGGGTGAGCATCGAAGTGTTCGTGCATGCGCCCAACGACAGGTTCGTCACCGAGAACACCCGCTTCTGGAACGCCAGCGGCATCGACGTGAACCTCGGCGCCAACGGCGTCGCGGTGAAGACCGAATCGCTGTCGTCGCTGCTGGTCGGCGGCATCGCCTTCCGCGCCCCCGACTACAGCCCCAACGACCGGCCCGCTGCCGAGAACAGGGCCTACGAGCTGTTCGACGACCAGCAGGCCGCCCTCGCCCCGCCCAGCGGCAAGGCGCAGTACCTGCGCCTGCGCTTCGACCAGTCGCTGCGCGGCCTGAAGGTGGGCGCCCCGGTGGAATTCCTCGGCGTCGAGATCGGCAAGGTGGTCACGGTCAACCTGGACTACGACGCGCAGAAGCACAGCTTCCCGGTGGACGTCGGCATCGTCATCTATCCGCAGCTGCTCGGCCAGGCGCACATCAAGCTGCTCCAGGCAGTGCAGCACGACCCCAGCGACGAGGCCGGCGGCGCCCGCCTCATGGGCACCTTCATCGACAAGGGGCTACGCGCCCAGGCCCGCACCGGCAACCTGCTGACCGGGCAGCTGTACATTTCCCTCGACTTCTATCCCAAGGCGCCGAAGGTGGCCTTCGACCCCAGCGCCCGTCCGGTGAGCATCCCCACCCTCCCCGGCAGCTTCGAGAAGGTGCAGGAACAGTTGCAGGCCGTGGTCGACAAGCTCAGCAAGCTGCCGGTGGAGCGGATCGCCAACAACCTCGACAACAACCTGGTGGAGCTGCGCAAGGTGCTCGCGCAGTTCAACGGCAAGACGCTGCCCGGCGTGCAGACCACCCTCGAAGACGTCAGCAAGACGCTGCGGTCGGCCAGCTCCACGCTCGCCGAGGACTCGCCGCAACGCGAGCAGCTGACGCAGACCCTCGACGAGCTGGAGCGCATGTCGCGCTCGCTGCGCGAACTCTCCGACTACCTGGGACGGCACCCCGAATCGCTGATCCGCGGGCGGCCCGAGAACGCCACCCCCGGCGGCCTGTCGGCACCGCCGAGCCAATGAACACAGGAGCGAACCCATGACCGACCCGATCAAGCTCGTGCTCAGCGCCGGCCTGCTGCTGCTCGCCGCCTGCCGCAGCGACCCGATCAACTTCCACACCCTGACCCCTCTTCGGGCCGGCGATGGCCGGCCGGCGGGGGCGGACATCCAGATCGAAGGCATCAGCGTGCCCCCACAGGTGGACCGCCCGCAGATCGTCATCCGCCAGGGCGACAGCGGCCTGGTGATCCTGGAGACCGAATGGTGGGGGGCGAGCCTCGTGGACGAGATGAGCAGCGCCCTGGAGAACCAGCTCGCCAACAGCAGCCTGCCGCGCCGGGCTTCGGTGCGCCTGGACGTGCAGCGCTTCGACTCCTTGCCCGGCCGCTACGCGCTGCTCGACGTGCGCTGGCGCCTGCGCCCCGCAGACGCCGGCGACAAGGCCCTGGTGAGCTGCCGCAGCACCCTGCAGACGCCTGCCGGCGCCAGCATCGACGCCCTCGTCATCGCCCACCAGAAGAACATCGAGCGCCTGGCCGAAGCCATCGTCCGGACGGCCGGCAGCGACAAGGGGCAATGCCCGTAGAAGGCCCTGGCCAGGGCAGGCAGAAGCCGGTTCCAGGCCCTGGCGAGTCTGTTCTATTCTTGGCGCTGGCTCAGCGATTCCACGCGATTGAGGAAGGAGAAACGTCATGGCGACATTCGAACCCGGCCACCTGCACATCGAGCGTCACGCGCTGAACGAGCACGACGTCAGCTACAACCTGTGCATCGACTACGAAGTCTCCCAGGACCCGAAGGAAGGCAAGGGCATGCTCTTCACCCTGCACGGCAGCATCATGGGCAAGGAGCTCAAGGAGACCTTCTTCCTGCCCAAGGACCTGGCCTACAACTTCGCCAGCAACGTGACCAAGATCGCGGAGAAGTACGGCATACCCAAGGCCCTGAGCGGCATCGGCTCGATGCACAAGCACTACGACGCCATGTTCGAGGACGTGCGCGCGCAACTGAACATGAAATCCGGCGACCCGGTGAACCCCGAGCATCTGGAATGACCCGTCGGTAGCCCGGGCTACGGTGCCAGGGGCTGGGCTCGTGCAGGGTGTGCCGCGCGCACCCGTGCTCGGTGCTCCAGGCAAGGCAGGGGAAGGCTGAAACGCCCACGGCATGGGTTTCGCTTCGCTCTACGCCATCCTACGAAGCCCGTCGGTAGCCCGGGCTACGGTGCCAGGGGCTGGGCTCGTGCAGGGTTGCCGCGCGCACCGCTGCTCGGTGTTTCCGGCAAGGCCGGGGACGGCTGAAACGCCCACGGCATGGGTTTCGCTTCGCTCTACGCCATCCTACGAAGCCCGTCGGTAGCCCGGGCTACGGTGCCAGGGGCTGGGCTCGTGCAGGGTGTGCCGCGCGCACCGCTGCTCGGTGCTTCAGGCAAGGCAGGGGACGGCTGAAACGCCCACGGCATGGGTTTCGCTTCGCTCTACGCCATCCTACGAAGCCCGTCGGTAGCCCGGGCTACGGTGCCAGGGGCTGGGCTCGTGCAGGGTGTGCCGCGCGCACCCGTGCTCGGTGCTCCAGGCAAGGCAGGGGACGGCTGAAACGCCCACGGCATGGGTTTCGCTTCGCTCTACGCCATCCTACGAAGCCCGTAGCCCGGACTTCAGTCCGGGCTGCGTAATTGCGCGCGCAAAGGGGGTGGAAATCGCCGCGCCGCAAGGCCGCGATCCACCGCCACGAACACCGCCGCCCGAGGCGACATACGGGCGAAGCGCCGCTCCGTTTTGCCTGCTAGCGTCCTTAGTTGCACACAGGTGCCAAGGAGGCCGGAATGCTCGACTACGTCGCGCTGGGAATACTCATTTTCGTGGGTATCGTGCTGTTCTACGGTGTCATCGCGATTCACGACATCCCCTATGAAATCGCCGTGCACCGCAAGCATCCGCAACAGGATGCCATTCACGTCGCAGGCTGGATCAGCCTGTTCACCCTCCACGCCATCTGGCCGTTCCTGTGGATCTGGGCAACGCTCTACCGCGAGGATCGCGGCTGGGGCTTCTCCGCCACGCCGAAGCCGACGCCCGTGGACGACGCCCGCCTGCAGGAGCTGGAACGTGAGCTGGGCGAGCTGAAGCTGCGCCTGGCCGCCCTGGAGGCTCCCCCCGCCGTACCAGCCGAAGCGCCCGTGGAACTGCCAAGGCAGGAGGGTTGAGCCATGGACCTGTTGCTCATCCTCACCTACACCGCGATCTGCGTGGCGATCTTCAAGCTGTTCCGCATCCCGCTGAACAAGTGGACCGTGCCGACGGCGGTGCTGGGCGGCATCGTCCTGATCGGCACGCTGATCTTCCTGATGAACTACAACCACCCCTACTCCGAGGTCTCGCGCAGCTACTTCGTCAGCACGCCGATCGTGCCCGCCGTGAGCGGCCAGGTGATCGAGGTGCCGGTGCAGGGCAACCGCATCCTGGAGAAGGGCGACGTGCTGTTCCGCATCGACCCGACGCCCTTCGAGAACCGGGTCAAGTCGCTCAAGGCCCAGCTCGTCTCGGCCAAGGCCGACCAGTTCCGCGCCAGCGAACTGGCGCGGCGCAACGTCGGCAACCTGCGTGACGTCGACACCACCCGGGCGCGCATGGACGACCTCCAGGCCCAGCTCAACATCGCCCAGTTCGAACTGGACAACACCACCGTCCGCGCGCCGAGCAAGGGCTACGTCACCCAGGTGTCGCTGCGCCCGGGCATCTACGCGGTGAAGATGCCGCTGCGCCCGGCCATGGTCTTCGTGCCCCTGGAAGACCACTCCTACGTGGCCTGGATGCGGCAGAACAGCCAGCTGCGCCTGTCCCTGGGCGACGAGGCGGAAATCGCCTTCGACGGCATCCCCGGCGAGGTCTTCGCGGCACGCGTGAAGATGGTCATGCCGGTGATCGCCGAAGGCCAGGTGCAGCCCAGCGGCAACCTGATCGGCTTCACCGGCTCACCCCCACCGGGCCGCGTGCCGGTGGTGCTGGAGGTGACCGACCCCGACTTCGAGCAGTACCGCAGCCTGATGCCGGGGGGCGCCTACGGGCAGGCGGCGCTGTACTCCGAGCATTTCCACCACGTCGCCATCATGCGCAAGATCCTCCTGCGCATGGCCGCGTGGATGAACTACATCTTCCCCTTCCACTGAGAGCACGGACATGGCCAAGAAGAACCGACAGGTCGCCGAGAGGCTGGAGCGCAAGGTCTACGAGAAGGAGCTGAAACGCCTGCACATCGAACTGGTCAAGCTGCAGCAGTGGGTGGTGGCCAAGGGGCTGAAGGTCTGCGTGATCTTCGAAGGCCGCGACGGTGCCGGCAAGGGCGGCACCATCAAGGCGATCACCGAGCGGGTCAGCCCTCGGGTGTTCCGGGTGGTGGCGCTGCCGGCCCCCACCGAGCGGGAGAAGACCCAGATGTACGGCCAGCGCTACCTGCACCACATGCCTGCGGCCGGTGAGGTGGTGATCTTCGACCGCAGCTGGTACAACCGCGCCGGCGTCGAGCGGGTCATGGGCTTCTGCACCGAGGAGCAGGCCACCAAGTTCCTGTCCGTGGTGCCGCTGTTCGAGAGGATGATCGTCGAGTCCGGCATCCTCCTCATCAAGTACTGGCTCGAAGTCAGCGCCGAGGAACAGCAAAGGCGCCTGGAAGCGCGCATCCACGACGGCCGCAAGGTGTGGAAGCTCTCGCCCATGGACATCAAGTCCTTCCGCCGCTGGGACGACTACACCCGCGCCCGCGACGAGATGTTCGCCGCCACCGACTCCTCCTGGGCGCCCTGGTACATGGCGCGCTCCGAAGACAAGCGGCGCGTGCGCCTGAACATCATCAGCCACCTGCTGGCGCAAGTGCCCTACCAGGACATCACCAGGGAGCAGAAGGTCGAGCTGCCCAAGCGCGGCAAGATCGGCCGCTACAAATCCGTGCCCTACCCCTTCCGCATGGTGGACGAGCGCTTCTGACCGGCTCCGGGGTGAGCCGTACCATCGCCACGAAAAGCGCGGCGCCGTTCCGTGGAAGAATTCACTTGCGAAATGCCGGCACGCAGGCGGACGGCGCTCCACCCGCCCCACCCTTCGCAGCACGCCGTGGCACCGCTGGTGGAGGTGAAAAGCGACCTCCACTCTACGCAGCGGTCATGCCCAGCGGTGGCACGGCGCTTTGCGTGGGAGCGAATTCACTCGCGAAATGCCCGGTACACAGGTGGACGGCCCTCCCCCGTCCACCCTTCGCAGCACGCCGTGGCACCGCTGGTGGAGGTGAGAAGCGACCTCCACCCTACGCAGCGGTCATGCCCAGCGGTGGCATGGACGGGTCGCCACATGCCTCACGTGGAACCTCGGCCGCCCTGCCGTAGCGGAGGGACACGGGTTCTCGCCGGGGCACCGTCGATCCCGACGCAACCAGGTTGAGGTGGGCAACGATCGAGGGATTGTCCGTTTCCCACGATTTCCTGAAACAGTATTAGCGTAGAGTTCATCACCCACTGCGCATTCAGCTCCGTATGGACAACTGGCTATCCGTGCTCATCGCCTTGCCTGAAGCCAACGCCACGCAACCGAAGCCCGGGCAGCGCGCATGCGTTGCCCGGGCGGCACGAACCCTTCCCAATGACGACCCCCTGCTGACAGCTGCCTGCCTCTTCGACCGGCTACTGGCGGCATTCGCAAAAGACGAGCCCCCCAATGGATGAGACGACCCTGCCGCCTGCTGAACAGCATCCAGCCCGCACCGAGCCCGTCAGCCTGTTCCAGGCCTTTCTGTTCTGGCTCAAGCTCGGTTTCATCAGCTTCGGCGGCCCGGCCGGGCAGATTTCGATCATGCACCAGGAGCTGGTGGAGCGCCGGCGGTGGATCTCCGAGCGCCGCTTCCTGCATGCCTTGAACTACTGCATGTTGCTGCCCGGCCCGGAGGCCCAGCAGTTGGCGACCTACATCGGCTGGCTGATGCACCGCACCTGGGGCGGTGTGATCGCGGGGGCGCTCTTCGTGCTGCCCTCGCTGTTCATCCTGATCGCGCTCTCGTGGGTCTACATCGCCTTCGGCGACGTTCCGGTGGTGGCCGGGTTGTTCTACGGGATCAAGCCGGCCGTCACTGCGATCGTGGTCCAGGCCGCCCACCGCATCGGCTCCCGCGCCTTGAAGAACAACTGGCTGTGGGCGATAGCCGCCGCCTCGTTCGTGGCCATATTCGCCCTCAACCTGCCGTTCCCGCTGATCGTGCTCGGAGCCGCCGTCATCGGTTACTTCGGCGGGCGCCTCGCCCCGGAGGTCTTCAGCGTCGGCGGTGGCCATGGCGCGGCCCGACAGTCCTACGGCCCGGCGCTGATCGATGACGACACCCCCACGCCGGACCATGCGCGTTTCCGCTGGCCACGCCTGGCCTCGCTGGCGGCGATAGGCGCGGCCCTCTGGGTGGTGCCCATGGGGCTGCTGACTGCGCTGTTCGGCTGGGACGGCACGCTGACGCAAATGGGCTGGTTCTTCACCAAGGCGGCGCTGCTGACCTTTGGCGGCGCCTATGCCGTGCTGCCCTATGTCTACCAGGGCGCGGTCGGCCATTACGGCTGGCTCACCCCCACGCAGATGATCGATGGCCTGGCCCTGGGTGAAACGACGCCGGGCCCCCTGATAATGGTCGTGGCGTTCGTCGGCTTCGTGGGGGGCTACGTGCAGCAGGTGTTCGGCGCCGAGCATGCCTTCCTCGCCGGCGCGGTCGCCGCCAGCCTGGTCACCTGGTTCACCTTCCTGCCCTCCTTCCTGTTCATTCTCGCGGGTGGGCCCCTGGTGGAATCGACTCACAACGAGCTGAAGTTCACGGCGCCCCTCACGGCCATCACGGCCGCGGTGGTCGGGGTGATCCTCAACCTGGCGCTGTTCTTCGGTTATCACGTGCTGTGGCCGCAGGGGTTCGCGGGGCCTTTCGACTGGCCCTCGGCGCTGATCGCGCTGGCCGCCGCCCTCGCCCTCTTCCATTTCAAGCGCGGCGTCATCCAGGTGCTGCTGGCCTGTGCGCTGGCCGGATTGACGGTGTACCTGCTGCAAGGATCGCCAGCACCAGCCGCCTGACCGGCCCCGGCGGAGGCGAGGCGTGAACACGCGCATCGCCTCTCTTCCGAGCCAGACCCGAACCTCGCCCTGTGCCGTGCAGGAAGGCGTGCCGCAGTGCACCTCATGCCGCCCGGGGTCGCACCGGTACGGCCTCGCCGCGCAAACCCCTGCAACTTTCCGCCCTGCGCAGGTCCGTTGTTCCAGGCCGCTGCCGCATGGCACCCCGGGCGGCCGTGCGCACACTCCCCGGCATTTTCCCCGCGCTCACATAAACTGAAATGGCCTGGGCCGCGCCGTGCCGCGCGGCTCTCCACCCGTGAGGACTTGATGACAGACGTAACCCCGAGCACGGACAGGCCATTACCCAACCGCTCCAGCGTGGCGTTGACGCGGGCTTCCCTTCTGAAGTTCTTCGGTCTGCTCACCAGCGCCTTCCTGCTCGCCGCCTATCTGCTCATCTACCTGGGGCATGACCTGGACAAGACCGAGGAGATAGAGAGCGCGTTCTACACCGAGAAGGCCCTTCAATCGCTGGAGAAGTCGCTGCGTTCGACACTCCGGGACTACGCGTTCTGGGGGGATGCCTATCGCAACCTGCACCAGCAGGTGAACACCGAATGGGCTTATGCCCGGCAGAACCTGGGGCCGACCCTGTACGACGACTTCGGGCTGCAAGGGGTGTTCGTCGTGGATGGCGCCGGTCACACCCTGTACGCCGTGATCAATGGCCGACAGCAACGCACGGACGCCTCGCTTTGGTTCAAGCGCTCCCTGGGACCACTCCTCGAACAGGCCCGCCTTGGAGCGGAGTCGGAAACCCCCGTGACGGCATTCGTGGATATCGACGGGCAGCCCGCCGTGGTCGCGGCAGCGGCCATCACGCCGGGAGCGGACCCGTCCATACGGCCGGATACCGGGCCGTCTTCGGTATTGATCTTCGTCCGCATCCTGGACCCGGCCTCCCTGGAGCAACTGGGCAAGGAGTACGGCGTCGAGGGGCTGCGCACTGCAAACCCGGCCGACCTGAACGACAAGACGATTCTCGCCCTGGGCGAGCGCGGGGCCGCCGGCAGCCTCCATTGGAACGCGGAAAGACCCGGCCGGCGCCTGCTGGCGCTGGGCTTGCCGCTGCTGGGCGTCATCGCGTTGCTGGTGTGCCTGATGGCCTGGGCGTTGTTGCGCCGAACCACGGTCGGCGCCATGGCGCTGGATGCGAGCTATGCCTCCCTGCAGCGCAGCCAGGACGCCCTGGCGATCAGCGAGGCGCGTTTTCGCGACATCGTGGAAACCAGCTCCGACTGGATATGGGAAATCGACAGCCAGGGGCGCTTCACCTTCCTTTCCGAGCGCTTCGAGGCGGTCACCGGGCTGGACCGGGATGCCTGGATCGGTCAACCGATCGACGCGCTGCTGTCGCCCGAGAACGGCACCCTGTCCCAGTGGCTGAGCCGCACCAGCCTCCCTGCCGACAACAGCATCCTCTGCCGCTTCCTCGGCTGCGGCGGCCAGGAGCGGGTCACCCGTATTTCGGCGCGCGCCATCGACGACCGGGGCTTTCGAGGCACCGCAACCGATGTGACCGGAGAGCTCGAAGCGCGGCGGAGAATCGAGTTCCTGTCGCGCCATGACGCCCTCACGGGGCTCGCCAACCGTGCGCGGCTCAGGGAGTTCCTCGACGGCAAGCTGAAAGCCAGGCCGACGCGCGAGCAGCCGCTGGTGATGCTTTTCGTCGGGCTGGACCGTTTCAAGTCGGTCAACGACCTGCTCGGCCACGCGGCGGGGGACCAGGTGCTCAACGAGATTTCGGATCGCCTGGCCGATTGCGTCCGGCACAAGGACCTGGTCGCCAGGATCGGGGGCGACGAGTTCGTCCTGCTGCTCTCGCATATCGGTTCGCAGGCCAACGTCGAAGCCCTGTGCCAGCGCGTGCTCGACTCCATCAAGCGGCCCATCAGCATCAACGAGCAGCCCACCTACGTAAGTGCCAGCATCGGCATCGCCATGGCGCCCAATGATGCGGCGGAAGCCAGCGAGCTGCTGCGCTATGCAGACATCGCCCTGTACGAAGCCAAGGCGGCGGGCCGTGGCACCTGGCGGTTCTACTCGGGCGAGATGAACGCCAGGATCATCGAGCGCCGGCGCCTGGAAACCGACCTGCGCAACGCCATCACGCAGGGGGAGCTGAGGCTGCACGTCCAGCCGCGCTACCGCCTCGCCGACGGGCAGATGACGGGGGCCGAGGCCCTGGTCCGCTGGCAGCACCCCCAGCTCGGGCTGGTGCCGCCGAGCACCTTCATCCCCATTGCGGAGCAGACCGGGCTGATCATCGCGCTGAGTGACTGGGTGATCGCCACCGCCTGCCACCAGGCCGCGCGATGGCCGGCCCAGCTGTTCCTGTCATTGAATCTTTCACCCCTCGAATTCAAGGGCGACAGCCTGGCCGAGCGGATCGGCAAGGCGCTCGCCGACTCAGCCATCAGCCCCTCCCGGCTCGAACTGGAAATCACCGAAAGCGTCATGCTCGACGATGCCGGAGGAGCGCTGGAGATGATGCACAGGCTCAAGGCACTGGGGGTACGCCTGGCGATGGACGACTTCGGAACGGGGTATTCGTCCTTGAGCTACCTGCGCAGCTTCCCCTTCGACGGCCTGAAGATCGACCGGAGCTTCCTCAACCGCACCCACGTCAGCGAGGAGGACAAGGCGATCATCCGGGCGATCGTGGAGCTGGGGCACGCCTTGTCGCTGACCGTGACCGCAGAGGGGATCGAGACCGCCGAGCATCTCGACATGCTCAAGGCGATGTCATGCGAGGAAGGCCAGGGCTATTTCCTCGGCAAGCCCATGGATATCGATGGCTTCAATGCGTTGCTGGGGGAGAAGCCGTCGCGAGGGTGAGCGCTCAACTCACCGCGCCGAGCGAATGCGAGGCTGTCGCGCGGGCGGCCATTGCACCAGCCGCCTGCAGGCTTCCTCGCCTTCGCTCTCTTGCCGCAGCGTCCTCAACTCACCACGTGCAGGTAGTGCAGATGCCTTTCGTACTGGTCGAGGATGTCCCCGATCACATCGTCCCGGCTCCAGCCCATCACGTCATAGTCCTGGCCGCCCTGGCGAAGGTGCACCTCGGCACGGAAATACTTGCGCGCCTCGGTGCCATCTTCGGTATCGCGCATGACGAAACTCGGCGTGGTGAACGCACGCGGCCGGACCTCGTAGAGAAAGCGACCCTCGCCGGCAAGGGACAGCTCGAGTGAGACACGGCCGTCATCGCGTTCATTCACGGCGACCTCGTAGCCTTGCTTGCGCAACTCCGCCGCGACCTCCTCACAGGCGGGCTTGACCACCTCGGCGATGAAGCGGGACACATGGGCACGACGCGGCATCAGGGCGATGTTGCGCAGGCGTCGCTGCCAGCCGCCGTGAGGGTGACGCGCATGACGCGCGGCGGGCAGGGCCTGGTTGCGCAGCCCTCGGCGGGTGGCGTCCAGATGCAGCGCCTTGAACAGCCCCCAGATGGACAGCAGGAGGATCACCGCGAAGGGCAAGGCACTGGCGATGGTCGCCGTCTGCAAGGCCTTGAGCCCATTGGCCAGCAACAGGGTGATGGCGACCACGCCGATGCTGACCGACCAGAAGATGCGTTGCCAGAGCGGGGAATGCGAGTGCCCCGAGGAGGCGAGCATGTCCACGACCAGCGCCCCGGAGTCGGCAGAGGTCACGAAGAACACGATCACCATCAGCACCGCCACCATGGAGATCACCCCCGAGAACGGGAAGTGCTCGAGGAAGGCGAACAGCGCCAGCGAGCTGTCCTTGTCGACCACCCTGGCCAGCTCACCGAACCCCTCGTTGAGGATCATGTGTATGGCCGTATCGCCGAAGATGGTCATCCACAGCAGCGTGAAAGCGGCGGGCACGAAGAGCACGCCACAGACGAACTCACGGATCGTCCTGCCGCGTGAGATACGCGCGATGAACAGGCCTACGAACGGCGACCAGGACAGCCACCATCCCCAGTAGAGCAGTGTCCAGCCGCCGATCCAGTCGGTGGGCTCGTAGGCGTAGAGGTTGAAGGTCTTGTTGACGATGTCGGAGAGGTAGGAGCCGGTGTTCTGCACATAGGCCTGCAGCAGGAAGACCGTCGGCCCGAGCAGCAGGACGAACACCATCAGGATCACAGCGAGGCTCAGGTTGAGCTCGGACAGAATGCGGATGCCCTTGTTCAGGCCGCTGGCGACCGAGAGGGTGGCCAGGGAACAGGTGGCCGCGATCAGCATCACCTGGATGGTCGGGTTGATCGGCAGGCCGAAAAGGTGATGGAAGCCGCTATTGATCTGCAGCACCCCATAACCCAGGGATGTCGCCACGCCGAACACCGTACCCAGAATGGCGAAGACATCCACCGCATGACCGATTGGGCCATGGATGCGTTCGCCGATCAGCGGGTAGAGCGCTGAACGCAGGGTCAACGGCAGCCCGTGGCGGAAGCTGAAGTAAGCCAGGATCAAGGCGACCATGGCGTAGATCGCCCACGCATGGAGCCCCCAGTGGAAGAAGGTGATCTTCATCGCCTCCCGCGCGGCGGCGACCGTTCCGGACTCCCCTACGGGCGGGGTGATGAAGTGCATGACCGGCTCGGCCACGCCGAAGAACATCAGGCCGATGCCCATGCCGGCGGAAAACAGCATGGCGAACCAACTGCTGCTTCTGTACTCCGGCTCACTGTGATCGGGCCCCAGCTTGATATCGCCGTAGCGGCTGATGGCAATGAACACGACGCTGATGAGCACCAGCGCCACCGCGAGTATGTAGAACCAACTGGCGTTGACGATGATCCAGCACTGCACGTCGTCGAACACGGCTTGTGCATGCTCCTGGAACAGAGCGGCATAGATCACCAGCAGTGAAACGAGGACGGCGCTGCTGTAGAACACCGGGGGGTTGAGGGTGATCTTGGGCTTCGTGGGATCACTCATTGCACGTGCATCCTTGTGGGCAACATGGGTTTTGGACTCGGGTGGATCGTTGCGGCATCAAGGTAGACCGCTCTCGTCGATGTTTTGCTTTAGCTTCCAGAATTCAGAAGGCGCACTGCCGACATTCACCCGTTGCATGAGCCTTGACCTGCAGCAGACGGGAGCGCCATCGTCCCCGCTCGCCCACAGGAGAGATGTCATGCCCAGCCTGAATCCAAGCAAAGCCCAACTCGAGCACTTCGATGAGGCGGTGCCCTCGGGCACACCTGTACTGATGCTCAACCTCCTGCGTTTCAGGGTGCAGGCCGACTACCCGGCGAACGACCATCCCGCCTGCAGTGGCCGTGAAGCCTATGCCCGGTACTCTCGCATCGCTTTGAAAAAAGTCGCCGCGGCCGGCGGCGCGGTCCAGGTTCTCGCGGCCGTCCACGCGGCGCTCATCGCTCCGGAAGAAGAGCAGTGGGATGAGATCATTCTCGTGCGGTACCCCTCGAAAGAGGCATTCTTGGGCATGCTCGCCGACCCCGAATACCGGGCCGCAACCGTGCATCGCACTGCTGCCCTGGTTGATTCACGACTCATCGCAAGCGTCGAGCGCCTCCCCTGAACGGTGAAGGCGCCAGTGGAGCCACTCAAACCGGTGGCGCCTCCGCTGCGTGTGAAGTGCTCCTCGGGGGGCGCAGGTGGAGCGACATGTCCTCCGGCAACGAAGCCACATAGAGCGTCTGGGATGGGAAAGCGAAGCTGACGCCCAGTTCGGCGAACTCTTCCATCAACCCCAGGTTGATGGCCTGCTGAACGTCCATGTAGGTGTTGTAGCCGGGGTCCTGCACGATGTAGACCGCCTCGAACTCCAGCGCACTGTCGCCGAAGCCTTTGAAGTGCGCCCGATCGAACCGGGTATTGGCCTGGGCGCGGATGACCTTTTCCATTCTCCTGGGCACTTCCCTCGCCTGCGCGGTGGAGCAGTCGTAGGTGAGCCCGATGGAGAAGACGATCCTCCGCTCCTGCAGCCGCTTGTAGTTCTGGATGGTGCTGCCGATCATCTCGGCGTTCGCCATCACGATCTGCTCACCGCCCAGGCTACGGATGCGAGTGGTCTTGAGGCCCACATGCTCGACCGTCCCCGAGAGCGAGCCGACCACGATGAAGTCACCGACTTCGAAGGGCTTGTCCACTGCAATGGACAGCGAGGCGAACACATCCGCCAGGATGTTCTGGACCGCCAGCGCAATCGCGATACCACCCACACCCAGGCTGGCGACGAAAGCGGTGATGTTGACGCCGATATTCGACAGCATCGCCAGGATGACGACGACCCAGAGCAGGACCTTGGCGCCCCACAGGCTGAGCGTTGCCAGTGCGCTGCCCTGAAACAGATCACTGGAGGTCGTGCGTTTGAAATAGCGTCGGACTGCCAGGGCAATGGCGCGATTGGCCCATAAGCCAATCTGCAACGCAGCCACCGCGAACCAGAGGTTGCCGACCCGGCTCAGCCAGCGCTCCGGCAAGTCGAGAAACCCGACACCGATCAATAATGACGCGAGCAACAGCAAGGTATTACTGGTGCCGGAGAGTACTAGAACGGCGATATTGCTGAACGGCGCATGGGGTGTTTCGTCAGATCTGCGAATACTCTTGAGCGCATAGGCGATGACACTTCTCAACAGCACGAAACTGACAATCGAAGCACACGCAGCCACTATCCAATTTGTCAGCGAAATGCCGAGAAACTGATACTCGGCAATGAAGTCCAATAACTCTTGCTGCATCCGGTTCTCCCAGTTCGGGTAGGTGCTTAAACCGGGCACACCGTAACGCCATGTCGGATAAAAATGCAAAACCAATGGCTCTAACCTTCCAGCCGAATCGTTCAACTTGGACTTGATAAATTCTTACCATTCAATAGGTTATGGCAACTTTGCCGACAGGCACGGATATCGACATTGGCGGCCAAAAGACACTTGATCAGTGGATATCCAATCGTTCGATAACGTCCAGCCACCGGTCATCGGGCTGACTCGACGGCTCACCGGATTCATTGAACGAACCGCTTCACATGCACGAACTCGCCGCATTGAAAATCTCGGCCGATGCTGTACGCTCCCCGGCGCCTTGAGTGTGACCAACAATGAAGCGGGCGGCGCCAATAACACGTGTCGGTCGACAAGTCACGTAATCGTCGTGGAGATATACGCCCCCCATGCTTGACATATCCGCTGTATTTCTTTGCATCACCGCTTTGCTCGCCTATCTCAATCGCCGCTATGTGGGGCTCCCTCCCGCTATCGGAGTCATGGGGATCGCGCTGGGCCTGTCATTGTTGAACATGGCCGCCGATGCACTCGGCTTTCACGCGTTTCATGCACTGGAACAGTCATTCGTGGAGTCGATCGATTTCTCCGAGCTGCTCATGCAGGGCATGCTCTCGCTGCTGCTATTTGCCGGCGCCCTGCATGTCGACCTGTCCGAGCTGCGCTCGTACAGATGGCAAGTCGCTTCGCTGGCCGTCGTCGGCACGACGCTGTCCACGCTGTTCATCGGTTTCACGCTCTGGGGCCTGCTGTCACTGATCGACCTGCAACTGCCACTGTCCTACTGCCTCGTCTTCGGAGCCTTGATCTCGCCCACCGACCCGATCGCCGTGATGGGCATCCTGAAATCAGCGGGAGCGCCCAAGAGCGTGGAGTTGGTGATATCGGGGGAATCCCTGTTCAACGATGGCGTGAGCGTCGTGCTGTTCTCGCTGATCCTGGCCATGGTGCTCAGCGGGCAGGCGCCCACGGTCACTGGCGCAGCCCATCTGCTGGCGCTGGAGGCCGGCGGTGGAGCGCTATTGGGGGCAGTGGTCGGCTACGTCATCTATCGCATGCTCAAGAGCATCGACAGCTACCAGGAAGAAGTCCTCATCACCCTGGCAGCGGTGCTCGGAGGCTACGCCCTGGCCACCCACCTGCATGTATCCGGGCCACTGGCGATGGTGGTGATGGGCTTGATCATCGGCAACCATGGGCGCACCTACGCCATGTCCGAGCAGACCCAGAAGAACGTCGACATGTTCTGGGAGCTCATCGATGAAATCCTCAATGCGGTGCTGTTCGTCCTGATCGGGCTGGAAGTGATCCTGATCCAGTTTTCCCAATCGCTCTTCATCACCGGCCTGGCGGCCGTCGTTCTCACCCTGGCTGCGCGGCTGCTGACCGTCGGGCTGCCAATCGCCGTGCTGGGCAATCGCTTCCGCTTACCGCAGGGTTCCTGGAGCGTGCTGACATGGGGGGGCTTGAGGGGCGGCATATCCGTAGCACTGGCGCTGTCGCTACCGGCCGGGGAAAGTCGGGATGTGATTGTCAGCCTTACCTACCTGGTGGTGATCTTCTCGATCCTCGTCCAGGGACTGACCATCGGCAAGCTGATCAAGCGGGTGATCCCGTGCAGCGCCCCCAGCGCATCGACATAGCCTGGCGAGACGTCCCTGATGCATGCCGGCGGCCTGATTTACACCCCGGCAATCAACGGCGTGCACGCCTCGGCCGGCTGAACATCCGCGCGCCCATCAGCTCACGCACGAACAACCCGAACAGCTCCGCCTGGGTGCCGATCTCCAGCTTGTCGTAGAGGTTGCGCCGGTGGACCTTCACCGTGCCCCGGGTGATGCGCAACTGCTGGGCGATCTCGCTGCTGGAATAGCCCTGCAACAGCAGCTGCACCACCTTGCACTCGCGCGGCGTCAGCAGCTCCTGCGCAAACAGGCTGAACACCTCGCGCACATGGTCGCTGGGCTGCAACGCGTCCGCCGGCGGCTGGCCGCGCGCCTCACAGGCCAGGCGCACCACCTCCTGTACCACCGGCGTCGCGATGCCCAGCAGCTCCAGCTCCTCCTCGCCGAACGCCGCCCCGCCCTGCCCGCGCATCAACGACAACACCGCGCGGCACCCCGGCGCCGGCGTGGTGAAGAAGCCCAGCTCCTCGCTCAGCTCAAGGCGGTGGTAGTAGAGCTGGAAGTAGTGGTTGTCCCGAAAGCTCCCCGGCGCCAGCGTGCGCATGCTGTAGAGGCCATCCGGCCGCTCGAAGGTGCAGCCGAGGAAGAACGGATCGAACAGGTACGCGCCGCCCCGGTAGTCGTCGATGAAGGTGGCCTGCAGCTCGGCGGGCAAGGTGTGGAACAGCGGCAAGGGCGCATCGCTGCCTTCGAAGAGAAAGAGCGAGACGTGATCGACCGGGGCGAAGCGCTGCAGCCAGTCGGTCAGCGCCTGCAGCTGGGGTTGGCCCGGGGGCTGGGTGAGGACGGTGGTGATGTCTTGGGTCCATGTTTTCAGGTCGCTGTGCATTCCCGGCAGTCCTTTCTTCAAGACGTAATGGGTCATAAATACCGTGGCCCTATAGACATCCTAGCCAGCAGATTCTCGCCATGGCAAGAATCTCCGCAGATCACGATAAAGAAGGCAGTCTCCTACGACTGGGCGAAGCCGTGCGCACTCGCAGGAAGACCCTCAATCTCTCACAAGAAGCGCTCGCCGATGCCGCCGGAATCGACCGCTCGCACATGGGCAAGATCGAACGCGGCGAACGAAACGTTACATTCCTCAACATCGTCCGAATCGCCGGTGCAATGGCGTGCAATCCTTCCGACCTGCTTATCGAGGCGGGTCTCTGAGCAAGGCCATACAGCAGGCATGGAACTCAAGCTCGCACTCGGGCAAGCCATCAAGGATCTGAGGATCAGCAAGAAGCTCTCACAGGAAACGATAGGCGCTAGCCAGGCCTACATCAGCGATCTGGAGCGCGGTATCAAGAGCCCCTCGGTGATCAAGCTGGTTGAGTTTGCCAAGAACATGGGCGTGCATCCGCTAACGATCCTGGCCAAGAGCTATCTGCTGGCATATCCCGAGCTGAGCACTGAAGAACTGCTTGAGCGAGTGCGCAGGGAGCTTGAGGAAGGATGAAAGCCCGCCCTTGGTGAGCCTTGCAGCGATAAGGATCGTTATGCACCACAGCCCCGACCCCACCCCGCCACGCCGTCCGCTCACGCATCGACGTGCCCATCGCCTGACGATCCCAACCGCAGCATTGCTGTTGCTCACTGTCCTCCCCGCCCTGTGCGGCCCAGAGCCCTCCTTCTCCGGGCACTGGTACCTGGACCTGCGCACACCGCAACAGCGAGAGGCGAAGGCCGAATGCGGCGGCACAGGCTTCGACCTGGTCCAGCAGGGCAACGGCATAACCGGCACCCACTACTTCGCCACGGCCGACTGCGGTCGGGTCAACGAAGGCGGGGAAGTCAAAGGAGTGGCTGCGGGATCGGAAGCCATTCTTCATGTCACCAGCGGCCGGAACGGAGCGGTCACAAGAGGCAGGGCCACCCTGCAAGGCGACCGCCTCGAATGGCAGGCAGAGAACGAGTTGGAAGCGGCCGTGCCAGAGGGTGACGCCAGCCTCATCCTGGGCAAAGGTGTTCTCGAAAGATTGCCTGGGCAGGGTGCGAAGTAATGGGAGTGTGGATCTGCCCGTGGGTGTGGCTGCTTTCGGCCAGAAGCAGCCTTAATGACGTAGAGCTTGTGCGGAGAGACGGCTGAATACGCTGGTTCACTGTGCAGTTCAATCTTCTCGACACTAACAACCGGCCAGGGGGCCGACTGGTTTGGCAGCACCTCCAGACTAGCCATGAGCGAGTCGAGTCTTGAGCAGACTGGCATTCAGTGGCGATGGCCCTGGCCATCAGCTGGTAGGCGCTTCACGATACCGATGGCTGCATAACGACAAGCCCCTCTAAGTGGGGGCTTTAGTTCTACTGGTGATATGAACTAGCCTCTATGAACCAGAAGCTGGCTTTTGTTTGTTTGGTGGAGTTGGCGTTATCGGAGATGGCTTAGCTTCGGATTCAGGTGCTGTCAGCGGCTTCGCTTGCTCTTCGCCAACAGCCTCTTTAATCAAGTCATTGACTAAAGTATGGTCTAAAAGACGATCACTTTTCAGAGCATAAAATTTCGCGGAGGCAGACTCATCAGCAAAAATTTTCTTGCATCGAGTATCGATTTCCGTCGGCACGGCCACACCGTACTGTTTTGCTGTCTGATATGCATCCAAACACACGTAGAAATTATCATTCTGACCCAGTATCTGATCCGTAATACTCTTCACAGTGGCCGTCACTGCTGACACGGTATTTTGATCAGCCCCTCCGCCCTGGATAGTTTGCGCATCCGTCGCTGTTGCAGCAGCGACAATAGCCTTTTCTGCCTTAGCTATTGCAGCGTCATAGTTTTCAATCTCTTTCTTAAGAGCAATCGTTTCTGGTTTATCCTTGTCAGCAGCTGGGACAGCTTTTAGCTTTGCTTCGGCTGCATCCTTAAGTTTTTTATTGAGATCAATAAGCTCCTTATTTGGCCCGATGGATGCACTTCCTGAAAGCTTAACGGATGGTGTCTTCAGCACCCCGGTTAGCTGCTCAATTGCCATCAGCGCCACGGTGTTCCGCTGATTCCGAGTAAGCATCATCTGATATGCTGGCGCGGATATTCCCTCGTTCGCGAACCCCTGGCATATCGCAAACAATTGGTCTCGCAATAACTGAATTGTGTGAGTGCGAAGCCCTATATTTGCGCCGGCTTCTGAATACGCCGCAGCGATAGTAGCTACCTCTTGCTTCTCCACATTCATAGATGCTGCCAAGGTCTTTAAGGCATCCGGACTTGGCTCCGCACACATAACCTTTATCTTTCTAGCATTATCAGCGTTGTTGAGTGGCCTCTCCGAGTAGATCAATAGGCGCTCCTCTGCCTCAAGCGCTCTTGCGTTCTTGTGAGTTGCACAGCCGGCAGCTGTTACAGCGAGTAGAACAACGAGGGAAATACGCGTAGGCGTGTTCATGCGGGCTCTTCCTTAAGTTGATTTGGACTGTTCCAGGGAACGGCCGAGTCCCTTCGTGGTGAGCATAGAAGGCAAAAAGCCACCATGCAAAGCTGCGCGATCAGCAATGTCCTAACTCAGTCTTCCGGACGCTCGGGTATTCCCCGCAGCCGCCTCGTCGCGTGCTCATTCGCTCCTGAGCCGTCCCTTTGCCAACGGCTACTATTGGCCGCATGCTGCCCTTTGATACCGGCCAGGAGCGATCTATTGCTCGCTCGAAATCGAACGTCATGCAACCTGAAGCGATGACTGCTGGCCACGCTGCCAGCGCTTGGGGGAGATGCCGGTCAGCTTGCGAAATGTCCGGGTGAAATGGGACTGGTCGGAGAACCCGCACTCGAAGGCGACTTCGCACATGGACATCGAACCTTCGGCGATCAGGAGCTGGGCCCGCTCGATACGTGACTTGAGCGTCCATTCCTGCGGCGACATGCCGGTGGTTTTCTTGAAGGCGCGGGAGAAATGGCTCCTGGACATGGAGCATTGCGAGGCGACCTCGGCGATGGAGAGCTTGTCCTGGCATGTGGACGCCAGGATCCGTTTGGCCTTGCGCTCCTGCCAGGGCGCCAACGCGAGCCTGTCCCGAATGTCCGCCACGTGATCCTCGTAGCGGACGACCAGGTGCTGGCAAAGACGCATGCCCAGTTGGTGCAGGGACTGGGGTTCAGGACGCGCACTGTCTTGCAGTGCTGCCTGGAACGCCATGGCGAGTTGGTAGGTTTCCTGATCGAGCACGGCCATGTTCATCGCTATCTCCTGGTAACGCGCGCAGCCGTGCCCACCACCGAGAGGGTATCGGCTTGCGTCTGAATCTTTCGGTTGGAAGGGCCGCCCCCGAGAACCGGGGGCGCCCAGGCTTAGAGGGGTGCGGCGACCGGGGCCAGGGTCGGACCGTGCGCAACGCGCTCAGGCGCCTTGTGGACCATGGTGTAGGCGTAGTCGACGCCCATGCCGTATGCGCCGGAGTGTTCCTTGACCAGGTTCATGACGGCGTCGTAGGTGTCGCGATTCTTCCAGTCGCGCTGCCATTCCAGCAGCACTTGCTGCCAGGTCATGGGCACCACGCCAGCCTGGATCATGCGCTGCATGGCGTAGTCGTGCGCTTCCTTGGTAGTGCCGCCGGAAGCGTCGGCGACCATGTAGATCTCGTAGTCGGCATCGTGCATGGCCGAGAGTGCGAAGGTGGTGTTGCACACCTCGGTCCAGAGGCCGGCGACGATGATTTTCTTGCGCCCGTTCTTCTTCAAGGCATCACGGACCTTCTGGTCGTCCCAGGAATTCATCGAGGTGCGCTCGAGCAGCGGCGCATCGGGAAACACCGCGAGCAGCTCGGGGTAGGTATGGCCGGAGAAGCTTTCGGTCTCCACCGTGGTGATGGTGGTGGGCACGTCGAAGATCTTCGCGGCCTTGGCCAGGGCAACCGTGTTGTTCTTCAGGGTTTGCCGGTCGATGCTCTGGACACCGAAGGCCATCTGGGGCTGGTGGTCGATGAAGATCAGTTGGCTGTTCTGGGGCGTCAGGACTTCGGTTTTCGGATTGTTCATTGTCGTTACCTGTCGATGGTGTAGAGGGTCTTGGTGAGGTTTTCGGCGGCTGCATTCGCGTCGTGATCACCTGGCAATCCAGGTGTCTTTCGGAGCGTCTGCGGCCTGAACACGAATCCAAGTTATCCGATCGACCGGCACTTCGTTTGTGCATTTTTGCGCTTACGATGGCGCAAAAATGCGCCGTCGAGCGCGCATCGGCGCTGCTAGCATCTGCCCTCCACCCACCGAACCGACGCGATCCAGGCGTCCGATCCGAGCAAGGAGAATGCAATGGCAGCTTCACGTCCCGATGGCCAGAAAACCGCGTACTGGGGTGTTCCCTGGGAAGAGGGATATGGCTACCCACAAGCGCGACAGGTGGGGAACGAGATCTATGTATCCGGCCAGTTCAACCACGATGAAGACGGCAACCTGGTTGCCCCCGCACCGCTGGATGGCAAGGGCAAGCCCCGTGATTTCTCCGCGATGGGAGAACAGATGCGCACCGCCTATGCCAACATCGCCAAGCTGCTCGCCCTCTATGGCGCCACGCTTGAGGACGTAGTCGAAGAGACGCTGTACGTACTGGACATGGACGCGGCATTCGCGGTGGTGGGCAGTGTTCGCAAGGCTGCCTATGGCACCGAACGCCCGCAGTGCGCGAGCAATATCATTGGCGTGTCCCGGTTGGCGCAGCGTCCGCAACTGGTCGAAATCGCTTGCAAGGCCGTCATCGGTGCGCGAGCCGAGCAAGCGGCCCGGAACTAATCGGCCGGGTGGGCGAGTTGCCCCTCGATGAGGGGCTTCTGGTTCGCCACTGCCGCGGCGCAGAACGTCATGAACGCCTTGACTCGCCAGGACTTCCGGATGTCCTGGTGAGTGAGCAGCCAGAGTTCATCATTGAGCTCGGACACCACGGGGCCGACGCGCCTCAACCCCGGGGTGATATCGCCCAGCATGCAGGGCAAGAACCCCAAGCCGAGCCCCGCCGCGATGGCTGCGCTCGCTGCAGCGACAGAGTCGGTGCGGTAGGAGATGCAGTGCGCATCCACTCGGTTATCGACGTAGCTGGTGGCTTTCAGGCCGCTAAGGCCACCGGAATACGACACCCACGACTGGCCTTCAGTGAAAAGCGCAGGAGCAGGCGCGCTTCTCAGGTTGCCGTACGGTGCCCAGGCGATCGTCGCGAGTTTGCGCCCCACCAGGCTTTCCGAGGGTTTCTTGGTCGCTCTAACCGCGATATCCGACTCGTCCCGGGCAAGGCTCAGCGCTTGGTTACCCACCAGGACCTCGATCGTTATCCCTTCGTTGACCGCCCTGAAGTCCGCGATGATCGGGGTGAGGAAGTACAGGAGCAACGAGTCGCTGGTGGTGATCCGCAGCTTGCCCAGCAGTCCGTGCTCCGCACGTGATATGCGCCGGGCGACGCTGACGATATCGAGCTCGACGCGTTCGGCCAGGGCTCGCAACTCGGCACCTTCGGTGGTGAGCATGTAACCCGAGCGGCGGTGATCGAACAGAGCGATCCCCAGTGCTTTCTCGAGCTGGGCCACTCGGCGTGAGACGGTGGATACGTTGATCCCGAGCTTCTTGGCGGTGAGGGCACGATTGCCGCATTCGCTGAGCGTCTTGATGATCCGAAGATCGTCCCACGAAAGCTGGTTCACAGCTTCGCTCAGGTCCCATTTGGCACTGCCCTGCGTACCCTGCCCCGATGAAACGCCTCTAGGTGATTTCACGCCAAACCTTCCAGATCTCGTGTGCGCGCATCATACGAAAAGGCCTTTGGGAGAACCATGGCGAGGCTGCGGCGGTGCCGTTGGCGGTCTAAGCACCCTCCTCCGCCCCTGGACCGTTGCATCGAGGTCGCCCTGTTCGGTTCACACCTTCGCGCTGAATTGCAGGCCTGCAAGAACCGCTTCCAGAGCCTCGACCAGAGCCGGACACTTAACCAGGTGCTCCGGGATGCAGGACCTGACCATCCACAGGTATCAACAGCCGATGGGCGACACCGGCATCGATCGCCGCACGCGTCAGCTCCCGGCGCGTAACAGGGCAATGGTTGATCGCTTCCAAATGGTTCGCGATGACAGTCCCCCTGCCTAGCCGCGTGAAGTCGAGTACATCGTCCAGCCCCATGATGATGTCGCCCCCCACGTCGAAGCGCGCCCCGCCGGCAGGCACCACGCTCACCTGCGGCTGATGCCGCTGCACGAAGTCACGCACGCCAGGGGTCAGAATCGTATCGCCTGCCAGGTACAGGCTGGGCTCGCCGGGCAGCTCAATCAGATAGCCGACTCCGTGCTCCATCAACCGTCCAACCAGGCCCTCGCCATGGGTGCAGCGCACCGTGCGGATCACGCCACCCAGGAAGGGCTTCGGCTCCTCATGGCCATCCGGCAGGGGCTGCACGTTCAAGCCCAGCCTCGCCAGGTAGGCCGCATCATGCGGTGTGCATATGACCGGGATCTGTCGCTCTCTCAACCAACGCGAGCCGGCCCTGTCCAGGTGATCGAAATGGCCTTTCTGGCAATGGGTGATCAGGCAATGAGTCACCGATTCCAGAACCTCCGAAGTCCCCTCTGGCAAATCGACAATCGGGTTCCTCTGCCGCCCCGCGAACACGCGCAGGGAAGGCAGCGCGCCCTTAGGTGCCAGCATGGGATCGACCAGGACACGGTGGTCGCCCAGTTCGAGAATGATCGTAGCGTTGCGGATCTGTCTGATGTTCATCACGAGCCCTCCTCAGGTGTGGGCTCATGGTGCCGGGCTCGTGCATCGCCCATAATGGCGGAACCTGACATAAAGGATTCATTATCCGCCATGACCACGTTGCGAATCGGCCTCCTGCTCTTCCCCGGCTGTATGCCCGCTGGGCTTCTGGCCTTCTCCGACATGCTGCACGCCGCCAACCGGAGGACCGGACACGCGCTGTTCGAAACGCACTTGGTTGCCGAGCAAAGCGGACCGATCGATTGCGCCCACGGCCTGCAGTTGACGGCCAGCTACGGCGTGGCAGAACTGGCACTGGACGCGGTCCTGATTCCGGGTTTCTGGGCGGAGTCGCCACAGCAGGTCGAATCCAGCCTGGAGGGCAACGCCTCGCTGCTGGCTGGCCTGGCGAGACTTGGCAAGCGGTGCCGTGTATGGAGCTACTGCACCGGAGTCTGCCTGGCGGCCGCCAGTGGACGCCTGGACGGGCAACCCGCCACGGCGACTTGGTGGCTGGCGGATGCGTTGCTGCAGCGCTACCCCAGGGTGCGGTGGCAGTACGAGCAGAACTGCGTCTTCACCGAACGCACGGGTACCGCCAGTGGCGTCAACGGCTACTTGCCCTTGGCCCAGGCGCTGATCGAGCGACATGTCAATGCAACGGCCTTCGAGGACCTCAATCGGCTGATGGTGCTGCCGCGTCCAACCCGATCTCACGATGCCTTCAAGGCCTTGAGCCTCATCGAACAACCCAGCCAGCTGCTGCGCAGGCTGCATGCCCTGGTGCAGGAGATGCCTGCCGAACGGATCACCGTCCAGGCCCTGGCGCATGAGTTGGGAATGAGCGAGCGGACCCTGGCGCGCAAGGTCAGGGATGAAACAGGCAGCGCAGTGGCCAGCTACGCCCGCCGCATCAAGTTGAGCCAGGTAAGCGAGCGCCTGACACTGACCTCTGCCCCACTCAAGACCATCAGTGGCGAACTCGGCTTCAGCAGCGATTCGAATCTTCGACGAATGTTCAAGGAGCTGACTGGCTTGACCCCGGCGCAATACCGGCAACGATTCGGCCGCGTCTAGCGCAGCCGGCGCCCAGGAGGCGCCCCCCTGTCCTCGGGGTGCTCGTGAGGGTTGCTGGTGCTCCGCATGGGTGACTCAATGGCTGCGGCCCAAGACCTCGGGCACGCTCCATGACCCGCCCCTGTGGCAGCTCAAGGCCTCAGAGATTCCCCGGAACCAGTAGCCCCTTGCGTCGATACGCCCCGATATCGATGCCGAAGGCCCCGCTGCTATGCACTTCCCGCACTCGACAGGCCCTGCCGACCGCGACATCGGCGAGGTCCAGTATTCTTTCCTTGCAGGGCTCTTTCTCAGCGTTGCGGACGATCAGAACCCTTGGCTTGAGCTTGTTGCCTGCGGCGCAGCCGATGATGATGCCAACCTCCCCGGTGCTTAGCTCGGCGATCTCGCCCGGGGGGTAGATGCCGACCATGCGTATGAAACACCCGACAATCGCCTCATCGAAGTGGCTGTTGGCCGCCTCGAGCAGGATGCGCAGTGTTTCCAGGCTGGATTTGCCCTTGCTGTAGACACGATCACTGTTGATGGCGTCGTAGCTGTCGGCCACCGCGACGATCTTGGCGAAGTAGGGAATCCTGGCGGCATCCAGTCCACGCGGGTAGCCTTTTCCGTCCATCCGCTCATGGTGCGAGTAGGCGACATCGACGGTCGCGGGGGTGATCTGCTGATTGCTCATCAGGAGCTTCCGTCCTTCGGACGCATGGCTCTGCATGATCCGCAGCTCTTCGGCGGTCAGCGCCCCGGGCTTGTTGAGTATTTCGTTCGGCACCTTCAACTTGCCCACGTCATGGAGCATGCCGCAAACACCGATCTGCTCGAGCTGGTAGGCCGGCATACCAAGTTCACGCCCCAATGCGATCGACAGGATGGAAACTCTCAGCGAATGCTCGGCCGTGTAATCGTCGCTGTTCTTGATACGCGCCAGCCACAGCATCGCTGCAGGATTTCGCAGAATACTTTCTACGCATTCCTTGATCACAGCCTTGACTGCGACGACATCCAGCTCCGCCCCCAGCTTCACTGCATTGAGGATACGTAACGACTCCTCGCGCGCCGCATCCCAAACGGGCGAGGCGCGCTCCAGTTCCTGGGAAAAGTCGACCTTGCCGATGGTGGGCGAGAGGGGAGCTGCAAGGTTCTCCGCGAGCTGCCCATGCACACCCAGCGAACGCCGGGCGTCGACCCAGACGTAATCGCAAACCTCCTGCAACAAGCGGATTTCCTGTTGCTGACGGATTCGAAACCCTTGAAATAGAAAATTGGTATCCGTCCAGGGGCGATCCAGCTCCGCCACATACATGCCGATAGTCAGCTGTGCGGCTTCGACTTTTATGCGGTCGTTCGTCGCGCTATCAGCCATGAGGGGCACTCCAAAGACTGCAATGAGCAATATCAATTAGCCATCAAACAAGCCGCTCAGAGCCAATGATTTTTGGCTATGGCGCGACTTCACCAGATAAGTGTCAGCGAGGGGCACGGGACTTCATCGAGCCCAAAAAAAGCCCGAGATCCGCGCAGAGGCACCGCAAAGAGTGGACGCAGGCGGCCAGCCAGGGCGGGCCATCCAACACCGGACGCGAACCAGCAGCGGACCATGGCCAACCTGGACGAGGTGAAACGACGGGTCGCTTCTGGGCCCCCTGCAGCCACTCACAGGTTCCCCCGGCACTCATCGGCCCCCGACTGCCCGGGCTGCCTCCACGGCGCGATTTTCATCACGGGCCTCACCCTTGATGGCCCTCGGACGATATCCTGCGAAGAATAGTCCTTCGCCCCTCAACCGTTGCATCGAGGTCACCATGTTCGGTTCACACCTTCGCGCTGAATTGCAGGCCTACAAGAATCGCTTCCAGAACATCGACCAGAAACTGGCGGCGATACGCAGCAGCATGGCGATGATCGACTTCACACCGGCCGGCGAGATCCTGGACGCGAACCAGGCGTTCCTGAACGTCGTGGGCTATCGCCTCGAAGAAGTGGTAGGCCAGCACCACCGGCTGTTTTGCCCTGCGAGCCTGGTGAACAGCCCGGAGTACCGCCAGTTCTGGAGCCGACTCGCGAAGGGCGAGAGCTTCAGCGACCGTTTCATGCGGCTGACCAAGGACGGCCGCGAGATCTGGCTCGAAGCCACCTACATGCCCGTCCACAACGGCGAGGGCCAGGTGGTGAGCGTCATCAAGGTCGCAGCCGACATCACCCGGCAGATCCAGGCGGAGAACAAGCAGATCAGCATGCTCACCGCCCTCGACCGCTCGATGGCCGTGATCGAGTTCAACCTGAACGGGGAAGTGCTGGAAGCAAACGAAAACTTCCTGGCCACCATGGGTTATCGGGCAGAAGAAATCCGTGGCAAGCACCACCGCATGTTTTGCGAGCCTGCCGAGGTCAACAGCGACGGCTATCGCCGTTTCTGGCAACGCTTGAATCAGGGCGAATACATCCACGAAGTCTTCAAGCGCGTGGCCAAAAATGGCCGCGTCGTATGGCTCAGAGCCACCTATAACCCGCTTTATGATGCGGCCGGCAAACTCTATGGAATCGTCAAGTTCGCCAGCGACATCACCGCGCAGGTCGAGCGCCGGAACGCCGAGTCGGCCGCAGCGCAACTGGCCTATGAGATCGCCCAGGAAACGGACGAGGGCTCGGTAAGGGGGGCTGCGACGGTGGATGAGACCATGCAGGTGGTTCGCGGGATATCCGAGGAACTGGACCAGGTCTCCGAGCAGATCAGCGCACTCAGCACCCAGTCGGAACGCATCGGCAGCATCGTCCAGGTCATCAGGGGCATCGCCGACCAGACCAACCTGCTCGCCCTCAATGCCGCGATCGAGGCGGCGAGAGCCGGTGAACTCGGCCGAGGTTTCGCGGTGGTGGCGGATGAGGTTCGCAACCTGGCATCGCGGACCAGCCAGGCGACCCTGGAAATCAACGAGGTGGTGCAGCTGAACCAGAACCTGACCCAGAGCGTCGTGACGAGCATGCAGGGCAGCCAGGAAAAAGTGAGGAAGGGTGTCGCCCTGGCAGGAGAGGCCGGAGAGGTCATGCTGGAGATCCGCGCAGAGGCGCAGCGGGTGGTGAGCGCGGTCGGCCAGCTACGGGAGACGGTTCAGAACTAGGCCTGGGACCCTGGCCCCCGCGCGGCAACGGCCCGCCTCCGGCCAGATGCGCCCCACACCGCCCCTGCCCGTGCACGCCGCCCGCGCCCTCATTTCACGTCGCGTGCCCTCGGCTCGCCGAACATCTCGTCGAGGATATTGAGGTTGAACTGGCGCTGCAGGGTGACGGCGTAGAAGCGTTCGGCGATGTCGGGGACTTCGGCGTACAGCTCCAGTGCGCCGCTGCGCAGCTCGTCCTGCACCACCACGGCGGGCAGCAACGCAATGTCGCCGGAATCCCGCGCCAGCAGGCGCAGCATGGCCATGTCGTCGACCTCCGCGCAGATGTCCGGCTGCACGCCGTGGCTGTTGCAGTAGACCTCGAACTGGCTGCGCACATCGCTGCTGCGGCCGGGCACGATCAGGCGGGCCTGCTGCAGGTCGCGGCGCAGGTCGAAGGGGTGGACATCCCCGCGCGGCGGGCCGATCAGGCACACGGCCTGGCGATCGAGCAGGCGGCACTGCCAGGTGCGCTGGCTATCGGCACTGACCGCCTTGTTGGTCAGCACCACATCCAGCTTGTGCAGGGCCAGGCGCTCCAGCAGCTCGTCCACGCTGCCCGACTCCAGCGTGATGCGCAGGCCTTCGCGGCCGAGGAAGGGGCGCAGCAGGTTTTCCTGGAAGTTCCGCGACAAGGTGGCGACAGCACCGATGCGCAACGTCTGGCTGGCCTGCCGGGTGTTCTGCAGGGTGGTCTGCAGCTCGCTGCCGAGGGCGAAGATGGTATCGGCGTAATCCAGCACCAACTGGCCCGCCTCGGTAAGCCTCAGGCTGCGGCCGGAACGGATGAACAGCACATGGCCGAGCTGGTCCTCCAGCACACGGATCTGCGTGGAGAGGGCCGATTGCGATACGTGCAGCGCGTCGGCGGCCCGGGTCAGGTTGCCTTCCTTGGCCACGGCCCAGAAGTAATGCAGGTGATGGAAATTCAGTCGGCGCATTTTCGTTCTTCCAAAGTGAACGATCAGTTCTTATCAATCTATTTTTAATAGTTCAAGCACTCTCCGACACTGGCGCCATCCAGTGTTTGCGGAGCGTGCACCATGCCCATCCTGTCTCTTTCCCTGGCCCAGCTGTTGCCCTGGGTCTACGCCCTGGCCCTGCTGCCGGCCGCCTGCATCGGCTCGCCACGCAGGGTCTGGTGGCCGGCCCGCGCGGCGGGCTACCTGGGGCTCACCCTGGTCGCTGGCGCCTGGCTGCAGGCCGCCCTGGACGGGCGAGACAACGACAGGCTGGGTCTTGCGATGGCCGGCCTGGTCGGCCTGCTGGCCATGGTGATCACCGACTATTCGCACCGCTACCTGGACGGCGAGCCGGGGCAACGCCGTTATGTGCTGGCCCTGCTCGGCACCCTGGCCGCCGTGGCGACGGTGGTGACCAGCACCGACCTGTTCCTGCTGGTCGGGGCCTGGATCCTGTCCAGCCTGTGCCTGCACCAGCTGCTCACCTTCTACCGCGACCGCCCGCAGGCCGTCGTGGTGGCTCACAAGAAGTTCCTGGCCAGCCGACTGGCCGATGCCTGCATGCTGCTGGCCACGGTGCTGCTGGTGCGCGCCAGTGGTGACAGCCAGATCGCCGCCATCCTGCAGATGGTCGACGCACGCCTGCAGGCCAGCGGCCAGCTCGGCTGGGATCTGCAACTTGCAGCCCTGCTGCTGGCCCTGGCGGTGATCCTCAAGTCCGCCCAGTTGCCGGTCCACGGCTGGCTGATCCAGGTGATGGAGGCGCCGACACCGGTCTCGGCGCTGCTGCATGCCGGGCTGGTCAACCTGGGCGGGTTCCTGTTGCTGCGCTTCGCCCCGCTGCTGTCCGCAGCCACTCCGGCGCAAAGCCTCCTGGTGCTGGTCGGCGGCCTCACCGCGGTGATCGCCGCCCTGGTGATGATGACCCGCATCAGCATCAAGGTCCGCCTGGCCTGGTCGACCTGTGCGCAGATGGGGCTGATGCTCCTGGAGTGCGGCCTTGGGCTGTACGAGCTGGCCCTGGTGCACCTGCTGGCCCACTCGCTGTACAAGGCCCACGCCTTCCTGGCGGCCGGCGAGACCGTCGCCCAGGCCCGCCACCATGCCCTGCATCCGCAGACGCCCGCGCCCGGGTTGGCCCGGCTGGTGCTCGCCCTGTTGCTGGCGGGCGCGGCGCTGGCCCTGCTGCACGTGCTCTGGACGTGGGCGCTGCCTGGCCACGCGCTGCCGCTGGTGGCCCTCGCGCTCCTGGCAATCGGCCTGGCGCCCTGGTGCCTGCGCCGAGGCCAGCTGCCCTATGGACTGGCCATGTTCACCCTGCTGCTGGGCGCCTACCTGCTGTGGCACCAGGCAGCTGGATGGATCCTCCAGCAGCCCCTCGCCGAAGCGCCGCTGCCGCTGAGCTGGCTGGCCGTGCTGCTGTTCCTCGGCCTCTATCTGCTGCAGGCCGTGATTCTCGCCCACCCCCAGGGCGCCGTGGCGCAACGCCTCTACCCCCTGGCCTTCGCCGGCTTCTACCTGGACGAGCATTTCACCCGCCTGACCTTCCGCCTGTGGCCCGTACGCCCGCCGCAGCACCTTCCCTCACCTTATGGAGAACGCCCATGACCGCGCTCGAACCCATCGCCGGCCTCGAACCGGACGCCCTGCACGAGGTCGCTCGCCAGGCCTGCGCCCGGATCGCACCCACCTGGCCGCTGGATCGGATGATCGCGGTCAGCCCGCTGTGGGAGCGTCGGGACCAGGACTGGCCGACCGTCGCCAGGCAGCTCTGGCAGCGCGCCGGCATCCGCTTGACCCTCAGCGCTGCCGACTATCGCCAGGCGTGGCGGGACGGTGGTATCGCCACGCGCCATCTGCACCTGGCACTGGCCGAGCACGGTGCGGCGGGAACGGCCGCACAGCTGCTGCAGGCACTGGACGCCGCCGAGGAGACCGATCGGGGATTGCCGCTTCTGGAAGACCTGACCGAGCCGGGCATCCCCCTGCCGGGCTGGCCTGTGCTGATCACCCAGCAGATCGGTCAATGCTGCGCCGCCTGGTTCGACCACGAGCAGGCGGACTGGCGCCCGGGCGAGGGAACCGGGCTCTACCAGGCCTGGCGCACCAGCATGCTGGCAGACAGGGGCTTGAGCGTGCTCAGCGCGTGCCGCGACCTGCACCAGCGCATCGTCGAGCTGCCGGAACACCCCCGGGCGGCCCTGGAGACGGCAGTGCGGCGGCTCGGCTTGACGCCGGGCGACTGGGCACCCTGGTTCGACTGCCTGCTGCTGCGCTCCCTGGGATGGGCGTCCTGGTGCGCCTACCGGCGCTGGCAGGCCCATCTGCAAGGCGAAGACGACCAGACGATGCTCGAGCTGCTCGCCATCCGGGCGGCCTGGGAGTCGCTGGTGGATGACCGTCGGCGTGACGGCGACAGTCGCTGGCAGCGCTGGCGTTCGGCCTGGCAGGAGCACCTGCTGCAGCCGCCTTCGGCCACCTGGCAGGCCCTGCAGGTATGGCAGCGGGCCGACGAACTGGCGTGGCAGGAGCGACTGCAGCAGGCGCTGTGCCGGGACACGCCCGCCGAACGGCCGCAGCTGCCGGTGGCCAAGCTGTTCTTCTGCATCGACGTGCGCTCCGAACCGCTGCGGCGCGCGCTCGAACACGCCTGTCCGGAGCTGGAAACCGGCGGCTTCGCCGGTTTCTTCGGCCTGCCGATCGCCTACACCCCGCTGGGCACCCATGCCACGCGCCCGCAGCTGCCGGGCCTGCTCGCCCCACAACTGCAGGCCAGCGACGGCAGTGGCGACGCCATCCGCGATCGGCAACTGGCGCAGGAGCGCCGGGGCCGCCTGGCGCGCCAGGGGAGCTGGCGCCTGTTCGAGCGGCTGCCGGCGTCTACCTTCACCCTGGTCGAGAGCCTGGGCCTGGGCTACGCCGGAGCGCTGCTGGGGCGGACCTACGGCCTGGCCGGCGGCGCAGCCCAGCCGGAGCTCAGCGCCTGGCGCCGCGTCGAATGGCAATGCCTGGAGCCCCGCCTGCTGGACGTGACGCTGCAACAGAAGGTGGAGCTGGCCGAGCGCATCCTCAAGGCCCTGGGCCTCGCGGGGCCGGTGCCGCCGCTACTGGTGCTGCTCGGCCACGGCAGCCAGAGTGCCAACAACCCCCAGGCCGCCGGGCTCGACTGCGGCGCATGCTGTGGCCAGAGCGGCGAGATCAACGCGCGCCTGCTGGCCACGCTGCTCAACGACACCGAGGTCCGGACGGGCCTGCGCGAGCGCGGGCTCGACCTGCCGGCGCACTGCCATGTCCTGGCCGGCCTGCACAACACCACGACCGATGAGGTGCAGGTCTTCGGCCTCGAGACGCTTGCGCCGGCGCTGCAGCCCAGCTGGCTGCGCCTGCGCGCGGCGCTGGACAGCGCCACCACGGAAGTACGCCGGCAACGGGCCATGAAACTGGGGCTGGCCCCGTTGCGCGAGCAGCCTGGCAAGCTGCTCGGACGGCTGCGCCGGCGCGCCCGCGACTGGGCGCAGACCCGCCCCGAGTGGGGCCTGGCCGGCAATGCCGCGTTCATCGCCGCGCCCCGTTCGCGCACCCGTGGCGTGGACCTGCAGGGCCGCGCCTTCCTCCATGACTATGACTGGCGGCAGGACGGGGACGGCAGGATGCTGGAGCTGATCATGACCGCGCCCATGGTGGTGGCGCACTGGATCAACCTGCAGTACTTCACCTCGACCACCGACAACCTGCGCTTCGGCAGCGGCAACAAGCTGCTGCACAACGTGGTCGGCGGGCATATCGGCGTGTTCGAGGGCAACGGCGGCGACCTGCGCATCGGCCTGGCCCGGCAGTCGCTGCACGACGGCCGGCAATGGATGCATCGTCCGCTGCGCCTGCACGTGGTGATCGAGGCGCCGCAGGGCATGATCGACCGGGTCATCGCCACGCAGGCGGTGGTGCGCGACCTGGTGCAGCACGGCTGGCTGCACCTGCTGCGCATCGACGGCGAGCCCGCGTGCCTGGAGCGGCGCACGTCCGAAGGCTGGCAGGCGCTACCGACGGCCTGAGCGACCCGCCAACCCCGGCGCAGCGCCCGACGCAGGAGCCGCCCGCATCGTCAGGCGGCTGCTGTGGCGATCGATCTAGTTCCCGGCCTGCAGCGGAAGGACAGCCTCGGGCAGTCGTGCGATTTCGGGCCGGGCGAAGAGGTAGCCCTGCATGAGCTCTATGCCCAGAGCGAGCAGCGCATCGCTCTCCTCGCGCGTTTCGATGCCCTCGGCCACGACCACTATGTCCAGGCGTTTGGCGACCAGCACGATGCCTTCGACTATCGCGGCCCTCACCGGGTCCCGATCGATATTCCGGGTGAGCGCCATATCGATCTTCAGCACCTGCGGCTGGAACATCGCCAGCAGGTTCAACCCCGAGTAACCCGAGCCGAAATCGTCGATGGATGTGGTGAAGCCGCGGCGCTCGTATTCCTCGAAAATCGCCTTCAGATGCAGGGGGTCGTCGACACGCTCACCCTCGGTCACTTCGAACATCAGCCTCTCTGGCGGGAACTCGAACAGCCTGGCGGCCTCCAGGGTGGCTCGGATGCAGGTCTCGGCCCTGTACACGGCATTTGGCAGGAAATTGATGCTGAGCTTGCAGTCCGCAATGCCCAGCAGCCCCAGCGCCGTGGCCTTCTCGATGGCCTTGACCCGGCAGGCCTGGTCGAAGCGGTAGCGGTTGGCATCATCGACGCGACTCAGGATGCTTGCCGCGGACTCGCCGTTCACGCCGCGAACCAGGGCTTCATAAGCGAAGGCCTTGCGGGTTCTGACGTTGACTATCGGCTGGAAGGCCATCGTGAAATCGAACCCCAGCCCTTCCAGGTTGCGGCACTCCGCACAGCCGACCGATTCGAATCGCGCGAAATCCTGCGGCATGGTGGAACCTCCATTCTTAGCGAGCGCCAGGTGCAAACGTGATGCCTGGGCAGATTGACAAGGCCGCATAGACGTTAGCAGCACGCCCGCTACGTATTGTGAAAACTCGACAGCGTCCTGCCTCGGGGCACGGATCGCAGCCCGCTTCGGTATATCGGCACTCAGGAACGAGGGCCCATTATTTCACCCTCTCCAGGCGCCCGCATCTGGGATTGCACGAGCTTGCGCTGAGCCATTCCCGCCCCGGCCAACCGGCGCAGGCCGCAGGCGCGCCTAGTGCCTTCATCGCCCTGCCCGCGCGGGCGTCCGGCTCACGGCGGCCTTCAGGCGATCAACCCCAGCGTCAGCCCTTTCAGCGTCGCCGCCGCCCGGGTGGAGCATCCCAGCTTGCGGAAGATGCTTTCCATGTGCGTGCGCACGGTACTCGGGCTGATCGCCAGGTTGCGCGCCACCTCCTTGTTGCTGGCGCCCTGGCTGATCTCGAGAAGAATCCGGCATTCACGCGGAGTCAGCAGTGCGCCTCTAGGCTGGGTGAAGGTGCGTTCGCCACGGGCGGCGGCGATCACGGCATCGCAGACTTCCTCATCGAACAGGCCACGGCGGGCATCCTGCTTGAGCAGCCTGGCGGCATCGGCCTCGCCGTGCGCGGCGCGCCAGGGCCTGGTACCGCGCAATGCCACCCACGCGACGGCAGTGGCCAGCAGGCGGTTCTCGACGCACAGCGCTTCCGCCCGTGCCCCCCGGTAGTAGCCGCTGCCGTCGAGACGTTCGTAGGCATGGGCAGCGATCTCGCCCGGCGTGTTCAGTTCGCGGATGGACCGGGTCGCCTTTTGCGTCCAGTACGGCACCAGGTGCACACGCTCGGCAGCGCCGTAAGGCAACGGCCCGGTGGTATTCCAGATGTGGTTGGAAACGGCCGCCCGGCCCAGGCCATGGATAAGCGCGGCCCTGCCGATTTCCGCCCGCGCGGGCTCGGCCACCCCCCACAAGCGGGCGGCCTCCGTGGCGACATGCGCCACCTGCCGCGAATGCCCTGCCAGCCACGGCAGCTTGAGATCGATCACGTCGCCCACCAGGCTCAGGCACACGGGGCGTTCGCTGTCGGCATCACCCGGCTCATCGGTCGCGCCGTCCAGCCCGGCCAACCACTGCCCGGCATCTTTCACCAGCAGGCTTGCGAGGTCGGCCGGGTAACGTCGGTCCGCCTGCTCGCCGATCCACGTCAGCGCCGCCTCCACGCCGTGGGCGCGGCTGAGAATATCCAGGTCCCCGGCAAGCACCACCAGGTAGGCCGCCTCCGGGATGTGTTCATGGGTCAGCCCCATCGGCCTGCCGCTGCCATCGAAGGTTTCGAAGACCCGGCTCAGCGCGGTCTGCACGGCGGCGCCCAGCTCCAGCGTTCTGGCGATTTCGCTGGCCACTTCGCAATGCACCACGGCGAGCGGTGCCGCCTTGTGCACGGCGTTCATGTCGTCGGCGTTGAGCGTGCCGTCCAGCATCGCGCGGCGGCCGTCCACATCGTCACCCAGAAGGTGGGCAAACCCGTCGGCGTTGGCCGTGCAGCCCGACCAGCGCAGCAAGGCCACCTGCTCGACCACCTTCACCTGCCCGGGGTCGGCCCGCCTCGCCTGCGCCAGCTGCCCGGCCAGTCGCGCCACGCGCAGGGAGTGCCCCAGCGGCTGGCCCATGCTGAGGTCACCGACCTGGGCGATGGCCGCCAGTGCTGCGTTCAGGGAAACCTCGTATCGCGGCGCGCTATCCATGAAAACTCCCCGGCTCGGATAAATGACCGATATCGGCCTTGCAGGCCCATCAGCAAACTGAAGCTCCCTACACAGGAGCCACCCCAATGAAAACAATCAACACTCGCATCGCCACCCTCGCCCTCGCCCTGGCCACCACCCTGGGTGCGAGCATCAGCCACGCCGAGAGTACCCCGCCTTCGGTGGTGATCGTACACGGCGCCTTCGCCGACGGTTCGGACTGGGCCAAGGTGGTTCCGCTGCTACAGGCCAAGGGCATCGCGGTGACCGTCGTGCAGAACCCCCTCACCTCCCTGGCCGATGACGTCGCCGCCACTCGACGCGCACTGCGCAACCAGCCGGGCAAGGTGGTGCTGGTCGGCCACTCGTGGGGCGGTACCGTGATCAGCGAAGCGGGTGACCAGAACAATGTCGGCGCACTGGTATACGTGGCCGCGTTCGCACCCGAGGCCGGGCAGATCAGCGGTGAACAGGGCAAGGGCGCGCCGACACCGCCCGGCATCAGCCAGATCAAGCCCGATGCCAACGGCTTTCTCTACCTGACGCCGGAGGGCATGGCCAAGGACTTCGCCCAGGACCTGCCGGCTGAGCAGACGGCCGTGATGACCGCGACACAAGGGCCGATTCGCGCTTCCGCATTCGAGGAAAAGACCACGGTCGCGGCCTGGAAGACCAAGCCCTCCTGGTACGTACTGGCCAGCGAAGACCGCATGATCCACCCCGATGTACAGCGCTCGTCCGCCAAGCGCATCGGCGCCCGGCTGACCGAGCTGCACAGCAGCCATGTGCCGCAACAGTCGCAACCGGCCGATGTCGCCGCGGTCATTCTCAAGGCGGTGGACAGCGTCGCCGGCCAGTGATCGGCGCAGCTAGAACCTGGGCGCCCATACGGGCGAAGGGGGCTATCGGGCTGCGGGAACGCAGCCCGGTTGCCCGACCCGTATGCCTGGACACGGGGCCACCCACTAGAATTCGGCGATGTAGAACGGCGCCTCCCCCATGTACGTTCAGGTCGATGCGCCCCCGCTCATTCCTGGCTTGGCGCCACATCGTGCCGAGCGGCTCGAGCAATGGCCCGGCGTCCAGCAGCTGCCGAATCTCGGCACAGTAGGCAGCACGCTCGGCGTCGACGCCTGACTCCGGGTACCGCGCCACCAGAACCAGGAAGCAGTTCAAGTAGAACTGAATCGACTCCTGCTCCCGGATTTCGCCCATATGGGCTTCGTCCATGCTCATGAACCAGCGCGAACCCATGTAGTTGTAAAGGCTGTAGGTGTTGCTAGGCAGGGTGCCATCCAGCCATTTGCAACGGTCGTAGTAATAGATATGGCCGAAGTGGAAGCGAGGATCGAATAGTTTCTTGCCATCGTATTGCAGGTGTTCAGTGCCGGGTGTTTGCCCACTGAGGAAGTGATAGAGCTTCTTCTCAAGGCCGCCCATGAACCCCAGCGGCGGAACGACATCGGAACCGGCAAAGGGCTCGCTACCGTCGAAGTGGCTGGCCCCGGCCTTCTGGACCAGGATCTGATACGAGTCGGCAAGACTCCTCGCGATGACATGCCCGCCCAGATTGCCCCTGCTGGCTTCAGCCCAGGACTCGCCATCACCGGTCGGCTCGATGCTCACGTCGGTTCTCCAGGCTCTGGGGCCCGCGAGAAAGCGCTCGGTAATCCTCAACCATCCTTCAAGGCTTTGATCCTGAGCCAGCCAAAGACGGTAGACCAGGGGCATCGGATCCTCTTCATAGGGGCGCATGACCGGCTCTTTGCCCTTCATGAAATAGGCTTCGAAGGTTTTCAGAGGAACTCGGCACTGGGCGTACTGCAGGCGAAATTTTATGTCGGCCCAGGCGGCCTTGCGCTCTTCGAGTTGTTGGCGTTTCAGATCGTCCATGAAGGGTCCTTCGGGATTCGGTGGGATGAGCGGCGCGACGTAGTGTGGTGGGGCGCTTGATGCAAAGCAACCGGCGCCAGCGTCTACGCGAAATGGAATTTCCGAAGGGCAGTCGCTGCGAAGCTTTTCAGGGGCACCTCCTTGCCAAACCCATGCCCTTCACAACACTCGAAGCGTCCTCGGCTCTTTCTGCAACGCATCCCTGAACGGCGTTCCCGAGGCAGTGGAACCTCTTCGCGCTGTCGTAATCGAGCAGCCGAACAGGCATTGCACGAGAGCCCCTGGGCGGCTCTCGTGCCGGAGGATCAGTTGGGAAGCATGTCCACCAGGAGGCGCAGGTAGGACGTCATGGTCTGGCCACCCAGGGTGCCCTTGTAGCCCTGGCTGTCGAACTGGGTGCTCTTGACCAGGTTGACGCGGTAGCGTGGGTTGGTTTCATAGGTGCGCCCCAGCGTGCTGGTCGAACGGCTGTTGAAGAGATCGGCACTGACGGTGACGAACTCGCGCGGCTTGCGCCGGCCGTTGGCGCCACTGTTGTTGGGGCTGCTGAAGATGTCGCCGGTGGCCGTCATCGCGCTGCTGTACTGCTCGCGGCCGCGCAGGCTGGTCTTGCCGCTGGCGATCACGTACTGGCCGGTCTGCGGGCGGTACTTGTCGCCGCTGGTCAGGTAGCTGGCCAGCACATCGTACAGGGCCCAGCTGCTGCCACCGCCGAGTTCGGCATTGCGCAGGTCGAAGACGAATACGCCCCCGGTGCCGATGACCTCCATCTCCACCTGGCCGAGGCTGGCGTTGTTCTGCACCAGCAGGCCGGTGTTCTCGTCGACGCCGAAGGCGAAGGGGACGCCGGTGTAGTCGGCCAGGCGCACGATGCGGCCCTGGCGGCCGCGCTCGCTGAAGTGGGTATCGAGCAGGCCGTAGTCGAAGAAGCCGAAGCCGCCGTCCGGGTCATAGGAGAGGTCATCGCCGGACGGGGTCGTGTAGGGGCCGTAGCGCAGCGCTTCATAGCTCTCCCCGCCCGTGACCATCGGGCCGTCGACCATGATCGCCGTGCCGGCACTGGTGCCGGCCAGCACGGCACCGGCGGCATACCGGCTGCGGATGGCCGCCAGCGCCGGCGAATCGCCGCGACTGGCCGTCTGCAGGGTCTGGACCAGGCGCGACTGGTCGCCACCGCCGAAGAAGAAGCCGGTCATGCCGTTGATCTGGCTGATCACGGTCGGGTTGGCATTGTTGGCGATAGTGTCCAGGTCGATGGGTATCCACTCCGCCTTCACGGCGCCATAGCTCTTCAGCAGATTGGCGTAGTAGAGGCCGTTCGCCTTGGCGTTGGCGGCATTCGCCGTCCCGGCATCCGGGTCCTGGCTTTCCGGGATGGAGGCGGCGGTGATGACGCCGATCCTGGCCTGGCCGCTGCCGCCGGCCAGCTGGATGAAGCGTTGGTAGATGGCGCTGTTGTCGTCCTTGAGGCCCCCGCCGACCAGCAGCAGCGCGCCGGCCGCATGACCCAGCCCTGGAACCAGCGCGACCAGCAGGACGACGTGGCGACACAATTTACTCAGTCTCATCTTCAGTTCTCCGTGGCTGCAGTCAGCTGCAGCGTCGTTGTGGATGTTGTGCAACGGGTACTGCGAAAACGGCGGATCGATGGGCGCAGAAGCCTGGGAAGCGCGGGTGCCCGGAGCCGCATGCGGGCCCGACCGCAGGCAGGGCATTCCCATGAGCGACGCCCGTGGAAAAAAAGGCGCCGGGCAGGCGCCCCAAGGCCAAAGGAGCAATCGAGCGGACCTTGCAATCGAAGCGGCCGGCATCCGTGCCCGAGGGACGGCGGCCGGCGCCCTGGAAACGGCCCGCGAGCGCGCGGGCCACAGCGTCAGAGGATGCTCAGCGGGTAGTCGACGATCACGCGGAACTCATGCAGATCCCCCTCGCCCTGGTCCTCGTTGGCGTAGTGGAAGGCCTGGCGCAGGCGCACCGAGAGATCCTTGGCCGGCCCGTCCTGGACGACGTACTTGATGTCGATGTCGGTCTCGCTGTGTTCGCCGTCCTCGCCGTAGAAGCCGGCGTAGCCGCCGTTCGCATCCGCATCGGTGCCGTCGATGTCGGTGCCCTTGACGTAGGTGACCTTGGTGGTCAGGCCCGGCACGCCGAGGCCGGCCCAGTCGTAGCCGTAGCCGATGCGCCAGGACCGCTCGTTGGGCGCGTTGAAATCGGAGAACTGCATGGAGTTGGAGAGGAAGATCGAATCGCCTCCCACATAGTCGAACGGGGTGTCGCCGTCGACGCGCTGGTAGGCCAGCAGGATGGAGTGCGAACCCAGCGCGTAGGTGGCCGCCAGGCTGTACGTGGTGTTGCTGATGTCGCCCTGCAGGGCATCGCCCGTATCGCCGGTGCGGTACAGGTTGAAATCGACGTTCAGGCTCTGCCCTTCGCTGATGCCCAGGGTGTAGTTGAGGTTGCCGTAGTACTGGTTCCAGGTGTCTTCGAAGCGCGAGGCATACAACGCCACGGACAGGTCATCGCTGACGGCGTAGGAGCCGCCGGCGAAGTCGATGGTCTTGCCGACCTCACCACTGCCGTAGTTGAGGTACAGCTCTTCGTCGCTGTTGGTCGAGTTGCGGTTGTTGTAGGCGGTGAAGTGACCGGCCTCCAGGGCCAGGCCCTCGATCTCGCCGCTGGCGATATGGAAACCCGTCGCGGTTTCCGGCAGCAGGCGGCTGTGCGCCGTGGCGAACACCGGCGCCTCGGTGCGCATCTCGCCGTACTTGAGGGTCGTCTTCGAGATCCGCAGCTTCGCCGCCCCGCCGGCCTCGCCGTACTCATCCTGCGCGCGCCCCTCGTCGCTGATCGGCAGCAGGCCCGTGCCGGCCCGACCACGGCCGCTGTCGAGCTTGATCCCCAGGTAGCCATAGGCATCGACCCCGAAGCCGACGGGCCCCTGGGTGAAGCCCGAGGCGAACTCGGCCATCACGCCATGGGCCCACTCCTCGCGGTAGCTCTGGCTACCGGGCTGGTTCTTGAAATCGCGGTTGAAGTAGTAGTTGCGATTGAGCAGCTTCAGCGCGCTGTCGTCGACGAAGCCCTTGGACTCGGCCTGGCCGGCAACGGCCAGCTGACTCCCGGCCGCAGCGACCGCCAGTGCGAGACAACTCAGTTTCACGAGGTTCATGCCTTACTCCGTTCTTGGTGTTGTTGTGGTGGCTGGGCCCTCGGGCCCTTTCTGGTTTTGCCCGGTCAGGCGAAGAGCTCCGCCGTCAGCACGTCCGGGCGCCGGCCCTGGCTGATCACCGCCTCCAGGCACAGGGTCGACTCGCCATCGGGCCAGCAGACGAAGTAACCCGCGGCCTTCCTCGGGCTCTTCAGCCTGAATTTCCACTCGCGTTCGGAGAGCTCGCCGACATCCCGCAGGCGTTGCTGCAGCTCGATCACCGCGAAGAAACCGTCACGGGTCTCGACACGCTCCAGCACGCGGGCCCCGGCGTCGTGGAGGACCTGGCCGGCGATCTCGTGGTCGTGCAGCAGCTTGTCCAGGGCGAACAGCTCCAGGTTGTTCAATTGCATCGGTGCCTCTCGTTTGGGATTTCACGGGCAAAGGCTGTCCGTCCGCCCCGTCACGACGGGGCGAAGCAGGTTTGGGAACAGGGGGTCAGGAAGGTTTGGCGAGCCCTATCAGGCGGGCCAGGGTGCGGGCAGCCTCTTCGCGGCTGACCGTCGCCTGCGGGCGGAACCGACCGGACTCGGCAGCCATCCAGCCCTCGCCCACCAGCAGTTCGGCAGCCTCGGCGACGGCAGGATCGACTCCGCCCAGGTCCGTCAGCGGCGAGCGGCTTTGCAGGCGCGTCCCGGCGAAGCCCTCGACCAGCGCCTTGCAGGCCAGGGCCCATTCCGCGCGGGTCACCTCGCGTTCGCCATCGAAGCGTTCCCCGGCCGGCAACCAGCCGTTGGACACCACGACCTCGATCTGCTCGCGAAGCGGATGGTTGCGCTTGACGTCACTGAGCGTCGGCAACCGGTCCGGGACGGGTTCGGCGGCCAGCGTCATCTGCAAGGCGTTGGCCAGCTCGAAGCGGGTCAGTGCACGCTTGGGTTCGAAGTGGTTCGTCGCATCGCTGGTCATCAGGCCACGGAAGCTCACCGCGCGAACCGCATCCGGCCAACGGCTGCTGACGGCGTCCTGCGGGCCGCTGCGCGCCGGGTCGCCGAGGAAGGCATCCACCGGGGCGATGTCCAGGCGCACGTTCTGCACCGTGTAGCGGGTCAGCGAATCCTGGAAGCCGCTGTGGGCCAGGAAGCCCGGAGCCTCGCTGAACTCGAAGCGATAGCCGTAGTGGTAGCCGTTGGCCGGGTTGTAGCGGGTCATCAACCCCACCTGGCGGGTGGCGGTGTTGTCGGCCAGGCCGTAGAGCACCGCTCGCGACATGGCGGAAACCGCGGAAAGGTCCGTGATCAGTTGGTTGCCCACCAGGTATTCGTTGCCCGCCACTATGGCTTCCTGGCCCTCGGCCGGTTGCACCTTGCCGGTCGCCAGGTCGTAGCGGTCGCCGTTGCCGAGCATGGCCAGCCGTACGTTCTGCAAGCGCGTGCCGTACAGGCCGAACTCCTTGCGCGCCTGGCTGGCGTCCATCACCGTGAGGTAGCCCTCGCCCAGCACCTGCAACTCGCCGCCGGGCTGCACCCAGATGGCGGTATTGGTATCCAGGCCGAATCCCCTGGCCGGCTGCTGGCCGACCAGGTAGCTGGCCATGCGCGCGGCGCGCCCGGTGCTGGTCTCTTCGATGCGGTCGAAGTGCTGGTCGATGATGCCGGCCTTGAACAGCCCTGCCCCCTTGAGCAGCGCGGTGCCGCGCTGGTCGGCCCTGGCTGCCACGCCGAAATCCAGCGTGTCCATGACCACGCCGTAGGCGGTCGGCATGGTGCTGCCGAGAATGCTCGCCCCGGCACTGGTGCCGGCCACCACGCCGCCCTTGTCGAACACGCCACGCACCGCCTTGAGCGTCAGCGACTCGCTGCCATCGGCGTTGTACAGCGCACGGGCGATACGCGCCTGATCACCACCGACGAACCAGACGGCGCTGGCTTCGCCCAGGGGCTCGAGCACCGCCGGGTCGTTCATGGTCCTCTGGTAGTTCTGCTTGTCGATACCCACGATGGTGATGCGTTCGGCCGGTACCCCGAGCGCCTGCAGCTCGGCCTGGAAGCGTTTGCTGGAGCCCAGGCTGCCGCTGGCCGTGGGCATGATCGCTATGCGTGCCCGCTCGACACCGCCGGCCAGCTCGATGAGCTTCTGGTAAACCGCGGTGTTGCTGGCACGCAACATGCCGCCTACCGCCAGCAGGTGGCCTTCGGCTCGGCTCGGCGCGCAATGGCCGGCGAGGATCAGGGCGGCAAGCAGCACGCCCGGCTTGGTCAGCATTCTCATTTCTTGTTGCTCTTCTGAGGATAGGTGCGGACCTTTCGAATGAATCAAAGAAATTCACCGAAAGCAATTTGTGAAATTTTTTATATCAACAAAAAGTCAACCACAACCCCTCTCATCGCCCTCGAATCCGTCCAGACGGCCAGCTTTTAAAACAGAAATCCCATTGGAAAGCGCCTTCCAGGGAAGATGCGCGGGATGAAATTATTTTTTCAGCAAAAACACGCATTGACACGAATAATTCTTCTAATTAGCTTTGCTGACACAAAACGCGTCACTCATCGCAAGCACCACGCAACGAGCCAGGCCACCTCGCCGAGGGGCGCCGGGGCCCGCCCCAGCCAGGGCCGGGCTCCGGCGTTCGTCGCACCGCGAAGCCTCAATCCCGCCGCACCGGCGGGACCCAACCATCCGCAACTGGAGTCATAAGATGAACAAGATCGCTCTGCTCGGCGCCCTGGCGCTCTCCGCCTGCGCATCCCTGGCACACGCCCAGGACACCCTGCGCATCGGTATCGAGGCTGCCTACCCGCCCTTCGCCTTCAAGACACCGGACGGCCAGATCAGCGGATTCGACTACGACATCGGCAATGCCCTGTGTGCCGAAATGCAGGTCAAGTGCGAGTGGGTCGAGCAGGCCTTCGACGGCCTCATCCCTTCGCTCAAGGTGCGCAAGGTCGACGCCGTGCTGTCCTCCATGTCGATCACCCCGGATCGCCTGAAGGCCGTGGACTTCACCAAGAAGTACTACCACACCCCCGGCAAGCTGGTGATGAAGGCCGGCACCGAGGTCAAGGACCCGCTGGTGGACCTCAAGGGCAAGCGGGTCGGCGTGCAGCGCGCGTCGACCTACGATCGCTACGCGAGCGACAAATTCGCGGACGCGGGCATCGAAGTGGTGCGCTACGGCTCGCAGAACGAAGCCTTCCTCGACCTGGCCTCCGGCCGCATCGATGCCTCCCTGGCCGACGTGGTGAACATCGGCGAGGGCTTCCTCAAGACGCCGGAAGGCAAGGATTTCGCCCTGGTCGGCCCCGACTTCAACGACCCCAAGTACTTCGGCAACGGAGCCGGCATCGCCGTGCGCAAGGGCGATAAGGCCACGGCCGAGAAGTTCAGCAACGCCATCGCCGCCCTCCGCGAGAACGGCAAGTACAAGGAGGTTCAGGACAAGTACTTCGCCTACGACATCTACGGCCAGTAAGAGCCTGCTCCGCAGGGGTGTCCGGCACGACCGGGTGCCCCTTTTTTCTGCCCAGACATCAGGTTTCCCATGCATCGGATCGAGCATTCACTTCCCTGGAGCACACCCGGAACGGAGCGCCGCCTGACCCTCTTCGCGTTCGGCCAGGGCCCGCGCAAGGCTTACATCCAGGCGGCGCTGCACGCCGACGAACTGCCCGGCATGCGGGTCGCGGCGGAGCTGCGCGGGCGCCTTGCCGAGCTCGAGGAGGCCGGGCGACTGCTGGGCCGCGTGGAACTGGTCCCCGTGGCCAACCCCATCGGGCTGGCCCAGGTCATACAGGGCACCCACCAGGGGCGCTTCGACTTCGCCAGCGGGCGCAACTTCAACCGCGACTTCCCCGACCTGGCTTCGCTCGTCATCCCCACCCTCGAGCGGCACCTCGGCCAGGACGCCGACCACAACGCCCGGCTGCTGCGTGAAGCCATGGCCGATGCGCTCGGGCAGCTCCCGCCGCCCGCGTCCCCCCTGGAGGGCTTGCAACGCCTGCTGCTGCGCCACGCCTGCACGGCCGACCTGGTGCTCGACCTGCACTGCGACTTCGAGTCGGTGCTGTTGCTGTACGCCCTGCCTCAGGTGTGGCCTGCGCTGCGCGGCCTGGCGGCGCACCTGCGCGCCCGGGTCGCCCTGCTGGCAGAAGACTCCGGCGGCTTCTCGTTCGACGAAGCCTGCGCCGGCCCCTGGCTGAAACTGGCGGCCGCCTTTCCCGGACACCCGATTCCCCAGGCGTGCGTGGCCGCGACACTGGAGCTGGGCGGCATGGCCGATACCGAGCCTGATCGCGCCAGGCACAGCGCCGAGGCCATCCTGGCCTTCCTGGCCCGGGAGGGCTTCATCGACGGCGAATGGCCCGAGGAGCCCGAGCAGGACTGCCTCGCCCTGCCCTTCGCCGGCGCCGAATATGCCTATGCCCCGCACACCGGCGTCGTCAGCTACCTGCAGCCGCTGGGAGCACGGGTTTGCCCGGGTGACCCGCTGTTCGAAGTCATCGACCCCCTTTCCGGCCAGCGAAGCGTGGTACGGGCGAGCACCACCGGCATCCTCTATGCGCGGGAACGCCTGCGCTTCGCCCAGCCCGGGCTCTGGCTGGCCAAGGTGGCCGGCGCCTCCCCCATCCGCAGCGGCCGCCTGCTGAGCGACTAGGGCTGCCTGGGATCCGCCGCCATCGGATACACTCGCCCACCCGCCCTCCAGACCGAACTCAGCGACCGCCATGACTCCAGCTCCGAACGATCTGACTGTCTACACCTCGCCGATGATGCGAAAGCTGGCATCGGCCTCGCCGGACCTGCAACCGTCGCTGCGCAAGGTGGCGGACTTCATCCTTCGCCACCCGCTCAAGGCGGCGACGCTGACCATCGAGGAGCTGGCGCAGGAAACCTCGACCTCGGCGGCGGCAGTCAATCGCCTGGCCCGCGCACTCAAGCTGCCCGGCTTCACCGCCCTGAAGGCCGCCCTGGTGAGCACGCTGCAGGACCTGGTCTCCCCCGTGGACAAGTTGCGCAACGAGCTGGCACAGCGCCCGGACGGCGCCTTCGGCCTGCATGAACAGATCCAGGTCGCCAGTGGCAACCTGGGGTCGGCGGCGAGCAGCAACAGCCCCAGCACCTTCGAGGCCTTCGTCGACTGCCTGACCCAGGCCCGCCGCATCTACATCCTCGGGTTCGGCAACAGCGCCTACATGGCCGGCCTGGCCGCGGCGAACCTGATGCCCTATTGCGCCGACGCGGTGGCCATCAGCATGGAAGGCGGCAACGAGAATGCGGCCTACCGCCTCGCGGCGATCACCGAGCACGACGTGCTGCTGGCCATCTCGCTGCCACGCTATTCGCTGGACACCATCCACCTCGCGCGTTTCGCCAACGAGCGAGGGGCGCGGGTACTGGCCATCACCGACTCGCCGGCATCCCCCCTGGTACGGCTGGCCGAGCAGGTGCTCTTCGCGCCCGCCGACCACCCGGTATTGATCAGCTCCAACACCGTGGTGCTGGCCCTGATCGAAAGCCTCGTCGCCGCCGTCATGACCCGCAACAAGGAAGCGGTGAAACTCGCCGCCGAGCTCACCGAGAGCGTGCTGTCCTACCTGCACGTGCAGGCCGAACAACCCCGCCCGCGCCGAGCGATCCGCAAGCGCAAGGAGTGATCGCGGCGCGCCGCGACCGGTCGCCCCTCGCACGGCCGGGCGGGCGATGCCCATGAAACCTGGGGTTTCCAGCACATATGGATTTCCGTATATTCGAAAATCCATATGCAATAGGAAGCTGCCGTGCTGACCCCGCCCGAGCTGTTCAAGTGCCTGGCCGACGAGACCCGCGCACGCGCCACATTGCTGATCACCGCCCACGGAGAGCTGTGCGTCTGCGAGCTGATGTGCGCGCTGGACGAAAGCCAGCCCAAGGTATCCCGTCACCTGGCCCTGCTGCGTAGCAGCGGCCTGTTGCTCGACCGCCGCCAGGGGCAATGGGTCTATTACCGGCTCAACCCGGCGCTGCCGGCCTGGGCCGCTGAGGTACTCGAGGCCACCCTGCAAGCCAATGCCGACTGGCTGGCGAGCAACACCGCCCGCCTTTGCGACATGGATGGACGCCCTGTCCGCACCTGCTGCTGACCCCGCCTGGAAGAGCCCCCATGCTGATTGCCGCTGCCGTTTTCCTGCTCACCCTGGTCCTGGTCATCTGGCAACCCAGGGGGCTTGGCGTTGGCTGGAGTGCTGCGCTGGGCGCCCTCCTCGCCCTCGTCGCCGGGGCGGTATCGCTGCAGGACATCCCCACCGTCTGGGCCATCGTGTGGAACGCCACCGCGACCTTCATCGCGGTCATCATCATCAGCCTGTTGCTCGACGAGGCCGGCTTCTTCGAGTGGGCCGCGCTGCACGTGGCCCGCTGGGCGGGTGGCAGCGGCCATCGCCTGTTCGCTTTCTGCGTATTGCTGGGCGCCGCCGTATCCGCACTGTTCGCCAACGACGGGGCTGCGCTGATCCTCACCCCCATCGTCATCTCGATGCTGCTGGCGCTGCGCTTCAGCGCCGCGACGACGCTGGCCTTCGTCATGGCGGCCGGGTTCATCGCCGATACCGCCAGCCTCCCCCTGGTGGTGTCGAACCTGGTGAACATCGTCTCGGCGGACTACTTCGGCCTGGGCTTCGCCGAGTACGCCTCGGTGATGGTGCCGGTCAACCTGGTCAGCGTCGCGGCGACACTGCTGGTCCTCTACCTGTTCTACCGCCGAGACATCCCGGGACGCTTCGCCCCCGAGGGCCTGAAGGCACCCGTCGAGGCGATCCGCGACCGTCCGACCTTCGTCGTCGGCTGGTGGGTGCTGCTGTTGCTGCTGGTGGGCCTGTTCGCCCTCGAGCCGCTGGGCATCCCCATCAGCGTGGTAGCGGCCATCTGCGCGGCCATCCTCTTCGCCGTGGCGGCCAGGGGACACGTCATTTCCACGCGCCGGGTGCTGCGGGAAGCCCCCTGGCAGGTCGTGGTCTTCTCGCTGGGCATGTACCTGGTGGTCTACGGCCTGAAGAACGCCGGCCTGACCGACGCCCTCACCCAGGTTCTGAACCGCCTCGCCGAGCAGGGCCCATGGGCCGCGGCCCTGGGCACCGGGCTGCTGTCGGCGGCCCTGTCATCGGTCATGAACAACATGCCCAGCGTGCTGATCGGCGCCCTCTCCATCCAGGCCAGCGAAGCCAGCGGCATCGTGCGCGAGGCGATGATCTACGCGAACGTCATCGGCTGCGACCTGGGCCCGAAGATCACCCCCATCGGCAGCCTGGCCACCCTGCTCTGGCTGCACGTACTGGAGCGCAAGGGCATCCGCATCACCTGGGGGTACTACTTCAGGGTCGGCATCCTGCTGACCTTGCCGGTCCTGTTGATCACTCTCTCGGCCCTGGCCCTGCGCCTGGCCATCTGAACGAATGGAGCACCGCATGCGAGTCCTCTTCATGTGCACGGCCAACAGCTGCCGCAGCATCCTTTCCGAAGCCCTGTTCAACCACCTGGCGCCCGAGGGTTTCGAGGCCGTCAGCGCCGGGAGCTTCCCCAAGGGCCAGGTGCTGCCACGCAGCCTCACGACCCTCCAGCAGGCCGGCATCGCCATCGACGGGCTGAGCAGCAAGGGCAACGATGCCTTCGAGAACGATCCGCCGGACATCGTCATCACCGTCTGCGACAAGGCGGCGGGTGAAGCCTGCCCGGTGTACTTCGGCCCGGCGCTGAAAACCCATTGGGGCCTGGAAGACCCCTCCGAGGTGCACGGTGACGAAGAGCAGGTGGCGGCCTTCCGGGCCACGCTGGCACGCATCGACGCGCGCTGCCGCGCCTTCTTCGCCTTGCCCTTCGGGCAACTGGGGCGCGAGGCGCTCAAGCGTGAGCTGGACAGGATCGGCACCCTTTGAGCGAGCGCGAGCGATGAAAGACCCCCTACCGAATCTCGATCCGACCCTGTTCGACGCACCACCACCGGCCCATGAGGCCAGCCTGCACAAGCCGCGCATCCTGCTGCTCTACGGCTCGACGAGGGAGCGTTCCTTCAGCCGCCTGCTGACCGAAGAAGCGGCGCGACTGCTGGAGCACTTCGGCGCGGAAACACGCCTGTTCAATCCCTCCGGCCTGCCGCTACCGGACGATGCGCCGGTGGAGCATCCCAAGGTCCAGGAGCTGCGTGACCTGATCCTCTGGTCGGAGGGCCAGGTGTGGTGTTCGCCCGAGCGTCACGGTGCGGTATCGGCCGTGTTCAAGGCCCAGATCGACTGGGTTCCCCTGGCCCTGGGTGCCATTCGGCCCACACAGGGCAAGACGCTGGCAGTGATGCAGGTCTGCGGCGGCTCGCAGTCGTTCAATGCCGTCAACCAGCTGCGCATCCTGGGTCGCTGGATGCGCATGTTCACCATCCCCAACCAGTCCTCGGTGCCGAAGGCCTACATGGAGTTCGACGACGCCGGCCGCATGAAGCCGTCCGCCTACTACGATCGCGTCGTCGATGTGATGGAGGAGCTGGTGCGGTTCACGCGGCTACTGAGGGATCATCCCGAGCTGGTGGATCGCTATTCGGAGCGCAAGGAGGCCGCGCAAGCGCTATCCGAACGGGTCGACCTGGGTTCGATCTGATCCTGCCGCCGGCGGCTCGAACCACTCCACCGCCTCCATCCGGACACCCCGCAGGCCCGCCGTCTGCAGGTGCGACGCATGCAGCGCCCCGGCGTAGTAGGCGATGAGGACGGAGCGGCGGCGCGTGCCGAGCAGGTTCAGGCTGCCCGCATGCACCAGGTCGACGTCGAACACGAGGATGTCCCCCGCTGTGCCGGAAAGCGGCACGGAGCGGGACTCGTCGCTGAAGTCGAACGGCATCTCGCCCGGCGCCGGTCGGTGGCTGGCGGGCACGATGCGGGTGGCGCCGTTGCCGGGGCCGTAGTCGTCGAGGAAGACCAGGGCGTTGGCGATGTCGCCCGGGCGGTACGTGGAGAGGTCACGGTGCAACGGCTGGTGGCCGCCGCCCGCCAGCGGCTCGCGGCCTTCCGCCTGGGCGAGGAAGAAGCGCTCGCCGATCAACTCGCCCACCACCGCCAGCAGCGACGGCAGGCGGCACACCGCCCGCACCCTCGGATCATGGTCCAGCAGCGAGTGGCGCCAGTCCCTGCCGCGCGGTACGGGCCATTGGTCCGAGGGCTTCACGCCGGCATCGAAGGTGGCGCGCAGCGCATCCAGCCACTCGGCGGGGACCGCCTGGCGCAGCAGTGCATAGCCGTCGCGATGGAGTTGTTCCGGATTGCTCATGGTGCTGTCGATGTCCTTATCGTGGGTATGTCCCGCAAGCCGCTGACCCTGCGATCAGGCGCCCTGGGCGCGCGGGCGGAACTTGACGAAGACCAGCTCGGGGTCGCCCTCGTCCAGGTTGTCGATATGGCCGCTGGGAACGAAGCCCAGCTTGGCGAGCAGGCCGCGCATCGGCGCGTTGGAGGCGTTGGTGGAGGTGAACATCTTGGCGCCGGTGCCCTGCCCCTCCAGCGCGCCGATCAGGGCGGAGGCGATGCCGCGACGCCGCGCCGACTCCCTCACCACCAGCCGCGGGATGAAGTCCTGCTCGAAGAAGGCGTCGTTGATCACCCCGTAGCCGAGCAGCGCCGATGCAGCGTCCGCCTCGGTGGCGACCCAGCACTGGCCGGCGGCCACGGCGGTGGCGATGAAGTGCCTACGGCCCTGTTCCGGGCAGGCGATGGGGTCCAGCGCGCAGAGGGCGGCGATGTCCCCATCCAGGGCGGGTCGTATGTGCGGTCGGTTGGCCATGTGTCGAGCGGAAGCCGTGGTTGCGGAGCCGCCAGTGTAAGCGCCGGCTCACTCTGTTCGCAGCAGTTGAATTCGTTTCGCCAGCTGTGCCAGCCGTCATCACTTCGGCGCCACCTTCTTCGGACGATGCCGCACCGCACAGGAGACCGGCGCGCAGCCAGCCTCTCTGCCCACAACGCCGCACACGGCTATGTTCGCTAACGAACAGACGACACGGACGCCGCCCGATAGGCTCGTCAACCTTCAAAATTGCCCTCGGGCAACACGCCGCTTCATCGAGCCATCTACCCCGGCTCACCGCCACCACGCCTGCTGCGCTCGATAGGCAGGCGCGTCGTGCAAGGGACCCATATGGATAGCATTCGTACCCGCGCCTGGCTGGCGCGCCTGCATTTTCGCTACGCACAGTGGCGTACCTCACGACGCAAATTCGAGTATGAGCCCATCCTCCGCGCGGAACTGTTCAGCAGCGAGCAGATGGCCGCATACGGCGCCTGGCTGGCCCAGCACCACCATGTAGGCCGGCATCCGGTCCGCGATACGTTGCTGGCACGCCTGGCGCAGAACGAGATCACCCTGACCAGCAGTTGCCTGGCCCTCAACAGCGCTCCCGGGCCGAACCAGAACGTCACACCGGCAGCGGAATGGCTGCTGGACAACTTCTACCTGGTCGAAGAGCACATCCGCACCGCCAAGAGCCATCTGCCAAGAGGCTACAGTCGTGAGCTGCCACGCCTGGCAAGCGGCCCGTCGGCGGGCCTGCCCAGGGTCTACGACATCGCGCTGGAAACCATCTCCCATGGGGATGGCCGGGTCGACGGCGAGAGCCTGAGCCGCTTCGTCGCGGCCTATCAGAGCGTCACGCCCCTGACCCTGGGCGAGCTATGGGCGATCCCCATAATGCTGCGCCTGGCGCTGATCGAGAACCTGCGGCGCGTCGCCTCGCGGGTGATGGTCAACTGGGACGAGCACATCCTGGCCAACGACTGGGCCGACCGCCTTATCGAAACCGCCGAACGGGACGCCAAGAGCGTGGTGCTGACAGTGGCGGACATGGCGCGCTCCGCCCCTCCGCTCACCGCGTCCTTCGTCGCTGAGCTGACAAGACGCCTGCAGGGGCAGAGCGCCGCACTGGTCCTGCCCATGACGTGGATCGAGCAGGCACTTGCCGAAGGAGGCCTCAGCATCGAGCGCCTGGTGCGCCTGGACGCCCAGCAGCAGGCTGCCGAGCAGGTCTCGATCGGCAACAGCATCGGCAGCCTGCGCCTGCTCTCGGCTACCGACTGGCGTGAATTCGTCGAAAACCTGAGCCAGGTCGAACAGGTGCTACGCACAGATCCGGCGGGCATCTACCCGCTCATGGACTTCGCCAGCCGCGACCGCTATCGACACGAGGTCGAACGCCTGGCCAGGACCTGTGCCCGCAGCGAAGAGGACGTCGCCGAAGCCGCTGTCCTGCTCAGCGTCGCCAACCCGGAGACGGCCCCGACCGGGCACGTGGGTTACTACCTGATCGACCATGGCCTCGCCGAACTGGAACGGAGCATCGCGGCGCGCATCCCAATGGCCCAGCGCTGGCAGCGCCTGCTGCGAAGCGCACCCCTGGCGTTCTTCCTGACGCCCGCCCTGCTCCTCACGCTGGCGTTTGCCTGGCCATTCATCGACGCCTCGCGGCGCGATGGCGTCCCGACCTACCTGCTGGTACCGCTCGCCATCGGCGCGCTGCTGATGACCAGCCGACTGGCCATCGGCCTGGTGAACTGGCTGGTGACCCTGACCGTCGTACCCAACCCCTTGCCACGCCTGGACTACAGCAAGGGCATCCCGAGGGATGCCTGCACCCTGGTCGTGATACCCACCTTGATCGCCCATGCCGGAGACGTCGAGGAACTGGCCGAAGGCCTGGAAGTCCGCTATCTCGCGAACCGGGACGGCAACCTGTACTTCGCGCTGCTCACTGATTTCCTGGACGCCCCCACCGAGGTGATCGACGCGGACGCTGGCCTGCTGGGCATGGCGCAGCTGCAGATCAAAGCGCTCAACGCGAAGTACCCGAACAGCGAGGGAGATCGTTTCTTCCTGCTCCACCGGCCACGGCAATGGAACCCGTCCGATCGGACCTGGATGGGGTATGAGCGAAAGCGCGGTAAGCTCGCGGAACTCAATGCGCTGCTCCGAGGACGAGGTCGGGAGCGCTTCGCGCTGATAGTCGGTGACATCGACGCGCTGCCGGCGGTCCGCTACGTAATCACCCTGGATACCGACACCCAGCTGCCACGCGATGTCGCCCGCCAGCTCGTCGGCGCCATGGAGCACCCGCTCAACCGTGCGACCTTCGACCCGCGCCTGGGACATATCAGCAGCGGCTACGCCATTCTCCAGCCACGCATCGGCATCAGCCTGCCGAGCACGGCAAGGTCGGCCTATGCCCGCCTTTTCGGCAGCGATGCCGGTGTGGACCCTTACACGCGTGTCGTGTCGGATGTCTACCAGGACCTGTTCCAGCACGGCTCCTTCATTGGCAAAGGCATCTATTGCATCGATGCGTTCGAGCAAGCCCTTGAAGGTTGCTTCCCGGAAAACTGCATCCTCAGCCACGACCTGATCGAAGGATGCTACGCGCGCTCAGGCCTGCTCAGTGACGTGCAACTCTACGAAGAGCACCCCGCCCGCTACAGCGCCGACGTCAAGCGCCGTCACCGCTGGATTCGCGGTGACTGGCAACTGCTGCCCTGGGCGCTGCCCTGGACGCCCTGCCCCGAAGGCGGCACCGAACGCAACCGCCTGAGCGTCCTCGCACGCTGGAAGATCCTCGACAACCTGCGGCGCAGCCTGGAGCAGGTGGCGCTCCTGGGCATGCTCGCCTGGGGCTGGCTGGTGTCCTCCCAGCCCTACATCTGGACCTCTGCACTGGTACTGCTGGTGCTCGCCCAACCGCTGCTGAACACATTGCTGGAGCTACTGCGCAAAACCCCCGAGATTCCGCTTCGCGAACACCTGTCGGCGGCCTTTCGAACCTCCGGCATGCACTTCACCCGTGCACTGCTGAACCTAGCATGGCTGCCTCACGAAGCGCTCTATAGCCTCGATGCGATCATCCGGACCCTGTGGCGCATGGTGGTCAGCAGGAGGCACCTGCTGGAGTGGAACGCCTCCCGGGAGGTGGAGCGAAGCACCGGCAACGCGTTCCTCGGCCTTTATCGCAGCCTGTGGATCGCCCCACTGCTGGCGCTGTCGTTGCTGGCTCTGCTGCTGCCCAACCCCGACGTGCTGGTACTGGCCAGCCCCTTCCTGACCATCTGGCTGGTCAGCCCGGCCCTGGCCTGGTGGCTCAGTCGCCCCGCGGCGATCGCACATTTCTCCTGCTCCACCGACGACCTGCGTTTCCTGCATGTGCTGGCGCGCAAGACCTGGGCCTTCTTCGAGCAATATGTCGGCCCGGAGGACAACTGGTTGCCACCGGACAATATCCAGGAGCAGCCACGTGCCGCCATCGCTCATCGGACCTCACCCACCAACATGGGCATGGCGCTGCTATCCCATCTGGCCGCCCATGACTTCGGCTACCTGAGCGGTGGCTGCCTCCTGGATCGCCTGGAGCGGATGCTGGCCAGCATGGCCGGGCTGGAGCGCCATCGCGGCCACTTCTACAACTGGTACGACACCCGCACCCTCCAGCCCTTGCCGCCGCGCTACGTTTCCACCGTCGACAGCGGCAACCTTGCCGGACTGCTGCTGACCCTGCGTCCCGGTCTCATGGCACTGGCTGATGAACGACTGCTGGATCGGCGCGTGGCCGGTGGCCTGATGGACGGCATCGACACCGTTCTCGACGCGCTCCTCGCAACCGACCTTGATACCCGTGCGCTGATCGATCTGCGCGGCGAGGCCGAGGCGATGAGCGTGCAGAGCGGACTCGCGGACATTCCCCGGATGATCGGGCTGCTGCAGAGAACGGCAGATACCACCCGCCTCCTGTCACCAGGGGACACGACGGACGCAGCATTCTGGATCGACCAGTTGCATGGGCAGTGCATGGACCAGCAGCAGGAGCTGCAGCGTTTCCAGCTGCCGGAGCCCCTCCAGGCGAGCGATGCGGAACACAGCACCTGGCGCCGGATGGCCCAACTGGACGCCCGCCTCTGGAGCCCCGAACACCAGGACAGGGTGCAGGCGGTGCGCACGCTCGCCGCCGGGCGTGTGCAGGCCCTGGAGCGGCTTGCGGAAATGGCGGCCGCACTGGCGGACATGGATTTCACCTTCCTCTACGACACACGCCGAGACCTTTTCGTGATCGGCTACAACGTCGATGAACGTCGGCTCGACACCGCCTTCTATGACCTGCTCGCTTCCGAGATGCGCCTGACCAACTTCGTCGTCATCGCCCAGGGCCAGTTGCCGCAAGAGGGTTGGTTCACCCTTGGCCGGCTGCTCACCAGCAATGGTGGAGTACCGGTGCTTCTGTCCTGGTCCGGCTCGATGTTCGAGTACCTGATGCCCCTGCTGGTGATGCCCGGCTACGAAGGCACGCTGCTCGACCAGAGCTGCCGCGCGGCGGTGGCCAGGCAGATCGAACATGGCAATCAGAACGGCATTCCCTGGGGGGTTTCCGAATCGGGCTACAACACCCTCGACGCACAGTTCAACTACCAGTACCGCGCCTTCGGGGTACCGGGGCTGGGCCTCAAGCGCGGCCTCGGCGAAGACAGGGTGGTAGCCCCCTACGCCAGTGTCCTGGCCCTGATGGTGGCGCCCGAAGCCGCCTGCCGTAACCTCCAGCGCCTGGCATCGCTGGGCCTCGCGGGCCGCTTCGGACTCTATGAGGCGGTGGACTTCACAGAGGCGCGCCTGCCCCGTGGGCAGTCCTCGGCCATCGTCCGCTCCTTCATGGCCCACCACCAGGGCATGAGCCTGCTGGCACTCACCTGCCTGCTACTCGACCGCCCGATGCAGCGCCGCTTCGAGTCCGTGCCGCAGTTCCAGGCCACCCTGCTTCTGCTGCAGGAGCGTGTCCCCAAGAGCGCGGTCCAGTACATCCACGCCACCAACGCGCCGGCTGACGAAGCCACGCGCCAAAACGAAACCAAGCTGCGCGTCTACGCTGATCCAGGCCGCAAACGCCCCGCCGTGCAGCTGCTCTCCAACGGTCGCTACCACGTGATGCTGAGCAACGCCGGTGGCGGTTACAGCAAACGGCGCGACCTGGCGATCACCCGCTGGCAGGAAGACTTCACCCGGGATGGCTACGGCATGTTCTGCTACCTGCGGGATGTCGCCAGCGGCGCCTACTGGTCGGCTGCGCACCAGCCGACCCTGCGCCACCCGGAATTCCATGAAGCCATCTTCACCGACGCACGAGCTGAATTCCGTGTTCGCGAATGCGACTTCGACAGCCACATGGAGATCGTCGTATCCCCGGAGGACGACATCGAGCTCAGGCGCCTGCACCTCACCAACCGCAGCCGCACGAGACGGAGCCTGGAGCTGACCAGCTATAGCGAGGTGGTGCTGGCACCTGCACTCAGTGACGCGATGCACCCGGCCTTCAGCAACCTCTTCGTGCAGACCGAGCTGCTGCGTCCGCTACAGGCCATCGTCTGCACCCGCCGCCCCCGCGCCAGCGACGAGGCGGTGCCCTGGATGTGCCACCTCCTGGCAGCGCACGGCGTGGACATCGACAGCATTTCCTACGAGACGGACCGCGCCCGTTTCATCGGCAGGGGACGCACGGTGGTAGCTCCGGCGGCCCTGGCCGAAGGCACGGAACAGCTCTCCGGCACCGCCGGCCCGGTACTGGACCCCATCGTGGCCATCCGCTGCCGCATCACCCTGGACCCCAACCAGACAGCCACCATCGACCTGGTGACCGGCATCGCGGACAGTCGCGAAGACTGCCTGCACCTGATCGAGAAATACCGCGACCGCCATCTGGCCGATCGCGTCTTCGACCTCGCCTGGACCCACAGCCAGGTGCTGTTGCGCCAGCTCAACGCGACAATGGCGGATGCCCGCCTGTTCGAGCAGATGGCGGCTGGCATCCTCTATGCGAATGCCGCACTGCGCACCGACCAGGCGACGCTGGTTGCCAACCGGCGCAACCAGTCAGGGCTATGGGGTCAAGGCATATCCGGCGACCTACCTATCGTTCTGCTGCAGATCGCCGCTCCTGCCAGCATCGAACTGGCCAGGCAGATGGTGCAGGCCCACACCTACTGGCGGCAGAAAGGCCTGGCGGTGGATCTCGTGATCTGGAACGAGGACCAGGCCGGCTACCGCCAGCACCTTCAGGACCTGATCATGGGGCTGGTCACCTCCGGCAGCGAGGCCAACCTGGTGGACCGCCCCGGCGGTATCTTCGTGCGCCCTGCACAACAGCTCTCAGGCGAGGACCGAACCCTGATCCTCGCCGTGGCACGCCTGGTGATCAACGACAGCAAGGGCAGCCTCGCCGAGCAGGTCCAAAGGCGCCGGGCCGAACCATCGCTGGGCCGCTTCGAGCCATCCGCCGCAGCCCCGCAACCACGTGCACTGCCGCAAGACCTGCCGCGCCCACCGCAACGGGTGCTGACCAACGCTTACGGCGGCTTCAGTGCCGACGGATGCGAATACATCATCGACGTGCAACGCGACCGCCCCACCCCGGCGCCCTGGGTCAACGTACTGGCGAACCCGAAGCTCGGTAGCGTCGTCTCCGAAAGCGGCAGCGCATACACCTGGGGTGAGAACGCCCACGAATACCGGCTCACGCCCTGGCACAACGACCCGGTCAGCGACCCCAGCGGCGAAGCCCTCTACCTGCGCGACGAAGACAGCGGTCACTACTGGTCGCCAACCCCCCTGCCCTGCCCGGGCCGCGGCGCATATCGAATTCGCCACGGCTTCGGCTACAGCGTCTTCGAGCACGAGGAGAACGGCATCAACACCGAGCTGTGGGTCTACGTCGCCCTGGAGGCACCGATCAAGTTCTCCCGGCTCAAGGTACGCAACAGCTCCGGCCGGCCCCGCCGGCTTACGGTGACCAGCTACGTGGAATGGGTGCTCGGCGACCTGCGCAGCAGATCGGCCATGCACCTGGTCACCGAAGCTGACCCCTTCAGCGGTGCGCTGCTAGCGCGCAACGCCTACTCCATCGACTTCTCCAGCCGAGTGGCCTTCCTCGACACCGATGCCGAGAACCCGGGATTCACCGGCGACCGCACCGAGTTCATCGGACGCAACGGCAACCTGGCATCGCCGGCCGCGTTGGAACGTGGACGCCTGTCCGGCCGCACCGGCGCAGGCATGGACCCTTGTGGCGCATTCCAGGTGCCCTTGGTACTGGACGAGGGTGAAAGCCGCGAGATCGTCTTTCGGCTGGGCTTCGAGAACGATGCCAAGGCGGCCAACCTTCTGCTGCTCAAGCATCGGGGCACCCTGGCCGCCATCAGTGAACTGGACAAGGTGCGCAGGTACTGGCGGGACACCCTGGGCGCCGTCCGTATCGAGACGCCCGATCCATCCATCGACTTCATGGCCAACGGCTGGCTGATGTACCAGGTCATCGCCAGCCGCTTCATGGCACGCAGCGGCTACTACCAGTCTGGCGGTGCCATCGGCTTCCGCGACCAGCTGCAGGACTGCATGGCGATGGTCCATGCCGACCCGGGCTCCGCGCGCCGTCACCTGCTGCTCTGCGCCGCGCACCAGTTTCCCGAAGGCGACGTGCAGCACTGGTGGCATCCACCGCAGAACAGGGGCGTGCGCACGGGCTGCTCGGACGATTTCCTCTGGCTGCCGCTGGCCACAAGCCGCTATGTCCAGGTCACCGGGGACGTCACTGTGCTGCACGAAAAGGTCGGCTATATCGAAGGTCGTCGGCTGAACGCGGGCGAAGAGTCCTACTACGATCTGCCGGGCCACTCGCCTCTGGAGGAAAGCCTGTACCAGCACTGCGTGCGAGCCATAGAGAACAGCCTGCCGCGCGGTGAACGCGGACTGCCCCTGATGGGTTGCGGTGACTGGAACGACGGCATGAACCGGGTGGGCGAGCAGGGACAGGGGGAAAGCGTTTGGCTGGGCTTCTTCGGCCATGAAGTCCTGCTGCGATTTGCCGAGATGGCCCACCTGCAAGATGACACCTCGTTCGCCCAACGCTGTACCGAACAGGCGCAACTGCTGAGTGCCAGCCTGGAAGAACATGGCTGGGACGGAGGCTGGTATCGACGTGCCTATTTCGACAACGGACAAGCGCTGGGATCGTTCCGCAACGAGGAGTGCCGGATCGACTCCATCGCCCAGAGCTGGGCGGTGCTTTCCGGCGTCGCGCCGGACGACCGTGCCCGCCGCGCCATGGCCGCACTGGACGAGCATCTGGTTCGCCGAGATATCGGCATCGTGCTACTGCTGGACCCACCGTTCGATCACAGCTCGCTGGACCCCGGCTACATCAAGGGCTATGTGCCAGGCGTCAGGGAAAACGGCGGCCAGTACTCGCATGCCGCCGTCTGGGCAAGCATGGCCTTCGCCCGGCTCGGCGACAGCAAGCGGGCCTGGGAGCTGCTGCACATGATCAACCCGGCCGGCCAGCACGGCACCGCGCGGATCGAAACCTACAAGGTGGAGCCCTACGTAATGGCGGCGGACGTCTACGGCGCTGCGCCCCATGCAGGCCGTGGTGGCTGGAGCTGGTACACGGGTTCGGCCGGGTGGATGTACCGCTTGATCGTCGAGTCCCTGCTGGGCCTGCAGCGCAACGGCACCACACTGCGCATCCAGCCGCTGCTGCCCGCGCATTGGCCGGGCTATACCCTGCACTACCGATTCGGAGCAACGCGTTATCGGATCGAGGTCCGTCCGGCCGGCAGCGGCAGCGGTTCACTGAGCCTGGATGGGCAGGTGCAGGCCGATGCGACCCTGGTGCTACGGGACGACGGCGGCGAGCACCAGGTCGTGGCGCTGTACCGAGCAGCCTCGGCAAGCCTTGAGCAGGCCTGACCGGGGCGGAGCTCAGGGGGCCGGCGGCCCCACGAAAGGCACGATGCAGGGCTCGGGAGGGTGCTTCCGGGCGACTGCGGGGGGATCGGATGGGTCCGGGAAGGAATAGCGCTCGGCGCGTGAATAGATAGGCCGTTGCGGAGCCCGCTCTGCCGCGATCTCAGGATGGGAAAAGAGGATATCGAGCAGGGGATCGTTGTGGCATGGAATCTTCATGGGGCCCTCGAAGGCAACCCGGCTCTGCAGGATCTTGTTCCGGGGCCTTGAGCTTAGCCAGGCTCGCATGCGACTTCGGTGCGTTGGCGCGCTTAACGGGCAACCCGGCGTCGCAGGCAGGCGCTGTCGAAATCATCCAGCACATGGGACGCGTGGATCAGGTCCCTGCCGGAGGCGTACAACGACGCATGGCGCCGCTGCCGCGAGCAGGGGGCCAACAGGTGGATGATGGTCGGGGTGTCGTCCGGGACGCTCTCGCGCCGTATCAACCGGATCACATTGCCGCTTTCCCGGTCGATGACGAAGTAGAAAGGAAGCCGCATGCCCTGTAGCCCACGGCCGCTCATGGCTGCGGCCCCTGGTGTAACGGCTCGCCCGCAGGCCCATGGATATCCCTCTCGTCGGTTTCCAGACAACGCCTGAGCAGCAACTGTCCTGCGGTGACCTGAAGCGGGAAGCGCCTTGCCACAGGCTTGCCGGGCCGACGGACCAGATTGGGATCGGAATGTCTTTTCATCTCTACCTCACAAGGCTTCGCAGGTGCGCTCGCTCCTGGCGAGCATCGCAGATGCTCCCGTCGGCCTCGGTGCGTTAGGGCGCTTAGGGCCGATATAAGTGCTCCAACGCACCGACACCCATGGGCGAAGTCTGCAATTGTACGGACTACCCTCAACCCAGACCCGGGAAGCACCATGACCGTTTCGATTGCAAGTGCCACGCCCCCACCGGGCCACATACCCGAAACCGCTCAGGAACGGGCGATACGTGCACGACGGACCCAAGAACTGCAGCAGTTCCTGATCGCCATCGACGCCATCATCAGAAAACGCTGCGAGCTTTCCCCGGAAGAACGCAGCAGCGCTGCGAGTGAACTGCAGGCCCGTTACGAAGCGGCACGCAACGCCATGGATGCGTTGCAGGCATCACTCGCCCGCCGCGCCATCCGCACCCTGCAGCCGAGAGCCTGTCAGACGACCGGTGCGGAGCTCCTGAAGGCCTGCAGGCCGGAGCGACGCTACGAGTAGAGTCCCCACGCCCACGGTACCGACCTGTCTCGCCCCATCCGGATCGTTTCCCACGTTCAAATGAACGCTCCGCCACCACGGCGGACGGAGGGATTCATGCACACGCCAGAGGAAGACCGCATGGACGCGCTCGAATCGAACCCCGTCGATCCGCCGGAACGGCGCAAATCGACACAGGACAAACGCCAGTTCCTTGAAGCACTGCGCGCCGAAATCGCCCTGTACGACAGGCAGCTGTCCTTGCCCCTGGATACTCCCGGCAAGCCTGACAGGCGCTAGCCTGTCGCCCCCTCACTGAGGCCTTGCCATGAACGGTTTCTTGCCAAGGCGCAGCGGCATGCCGCTGTAGGTGGGCAACTCAATGCCGGCCCGGTGGCCATCCGTAGCCAGCCAGAGCTCCCCCCCTTTCCTCAACTTGAGATCCAGCTGAATCTGCTTGACCAGGGCGTCAAGCTGGTCAGCATCGGCCAATGCACCGGCGGCAACTACTCTCAGGTAGCGATTGCCCGCCCGCTCGAGGCACACCACCAGGCTACCGCCCGGTCGCGCGCTCATCGTCACACTGTGTTCGGGAAAGGAGTTGGCGAGATAGGTGGTAATAGGTTTCATGGGCCCCCCTGGGAGCGACGGATCTGTCCGCAGCCCCGTAGGTTGCACGAGCCATCCCCTGGCGTCTGTACGCCAGCGCACCCATGGAGACCAGGAAGGCACCGTACGTGGACGCGTAAGTGGAGTAGTGTGGGCCACCTGGGGCCTCCACTTCCCCCTAGGCGACCACTATGACCCGCATACCCAAGCCCCAGCAGAACCACCTGCTGTCCGCATTGCCGGACGACGCGCGCAAGCGTCTGCAGCCCCACCTTGAGCTCGTCGAGTTCCCGCTTGGCAAGGTGCTCTACGAATCAGGCGACGCCATGCGCCATGTGTTCTTCCCCATCGACGCCATCGTTTCCCTGCTCTACGTCATGGAGAACGGCGCATCGGCAGAGATCTCGGTGGCAGGCAACGAAGGGATGATCGGTATCGCAGTGTTCATGGGCGGCGAAAGCACGCCCAGCCGCGCCATCGTGCAGAGCGCCGGCTACGCCTACCGGTTGCCGGGGCAACGTCTGAAGGACGAATGCAACCGCCATGGCGAGATGCTGCAACTGATGCTGCGCTACACCCAGGCGCTGATCACCCAGATGGCCCAGACCGCCGTCTGCAACCGCCATCATTCCATCGACCAGCAGCTGTGCCGCTGGCTGCTGCTGTCGCTGGACCGGCTGTCCGGAAACTCGCTGAACATGACCCAGGAACTGATCGCCAATATGCTCGGGGTGCGTCGCGAAGGCGTTACCGAGGCTGCTGGAAATCTGCAACGCCAGGGCGTGATCGAATACAGCCGTGGCCACATCAGGGTGCTGGACAGGGCCAGGCTCGAAGCGTTGAGCTGCGAGTGCTACGCGGTGGTGCGCAAAGAGACCGAGCGTCTCCTGCCCTACCTGCCTTCCCAGGACACTGCCTGAACGGTAGTGATCAAGCCTCGCCCCCCCACCGCCACCAGAATCCCGACTCGATTAGCAACGTGAGCCCCGTAACGCCAGCCGAGGAGCGCGCAGGGTAATCTGCGCCGATATCCACCCCGCCATCCACCACAGGGCAGACCAGGGACGAAATGAGATTCTCCGATGAGGTTGCGGCCGCCTTTCCGGCCGCCAATCCGATGCCCAGCCTGTTGCGCCAGGCCATCGAACGGATGGAAGCGCACGGCTGCGTCCGTACGCTCCGCAGCGGTACCCGCTACATGACCCTGCACCCGGAGCCCGAATTCAGCGACATCTCCACCACCTCCATCCACGTACCGGACCCGACCGACACCCGCGCCTGGACCAACAGCGACGCCCCGGCGGTGAACGAGCGGCTGGTGATCTTCCTCAGGACGGGCGGAGACGGCTCCTGGGCAGGCCTCTGGCTGGACGATGCCGGCGAGCAGCGCATCGTCCACCTGGGCTCGGGCTCCGGCTCGGTGATGCTCTGCGTGCTGACACAGACCATCGAAGACCTGCTGCGCCTGCTCGCCATCGGCTACGACGAACTCTGCTGGCCGGAGCAGTTCGGTGTGACGCCCCAGCAGATCAAGGACGCCGACTACGAAGACGCCGACTACCCGCCGCCCCCACGCCTGTTCCGCGAGCACGTCGAGCGCACGCTGGGACTGAGCATCCCCGTGCGCGCGAAGGAGATCGTGCACAGCACCGCGAGCATGGACGACGATGAATCGAGCGACCCCTTCTGGAACTGGCTGAAGCGGGTTCGAGGGGATTGATCCACCAATAGGGCAAAGGAATTGCGAATGAGACGGTTTGAACGGATACGCCAGGCGGCCTGTGTTGTGCTGCTGAGCCTGCTTTCGTCGGTGGCGCTTGGGGATACCGAAGAAGGTATAGCGGACTACATTCGCCTTCAGGAACAGCACATCGCCAAGGAGATCGAGAATATCCCGTCACTGGTGGAGCGATACGCTAGCACCCTCGGTTGCAGCTATGCGATGGACCCCAAGAACGTCGTGCCTTACACCCTCGACCGGCATGTCCACGTGGCGCTGTATGCGTTGGACGCAGGGTGCAGCGGCGGCTCACAGATGCAAGCAACGCAGATAGCGGTGGTGACTTATGGGGGCTATGACAGGCTCTTTATCAGCCCCGAGCTCTCCCGAATCGCAAATAGGCCCCCAAAAATCGTCGATCGAATCTATGTGGAGAACGGCGCATTGCGCTATGAAGGCCGGAAACCCAGCAGCGACGATGCGCTGTGCTGCCCAAGCGGGATCGTTCGCGGCACGCTGAAATTCGATGGGAGCATGTGGACATTCGTGGACGATGCAGAGCCTGGAGAGGGCCGTTCCGAATAGACCCTACGGAAGCACCGAGCGGAGGTGCGCACGGCACACCCTACGGCACGAACCCTCGAGTACAGGACGACCACTGAAACGCCTGTCGATGGAGGCGCAGAAAGATAGCACGGCAGAAATCGCCCACACGCCGCTGAGCTGCGGACACCATCTCGCTATCGTCACCCGAGTCTTTCAGCGGGATGGCCGATCAGTCCGGGAACCAGGCCGGGGCGAATTTCAAAGTCCCGCCCTCCCCGACCTGGCCCGCCAAAGCGGGCCAGGCCTCCCCCTCAGAAGGTCAACGACCCGAGCCCCATGCCTGGGTCGCTGAAGCCTGGGCGGCCGTCTTCCATGCGCCCGCTGAAGCGGCGCAGGAAGCCTTCCACGCCTTGCGCGCGGACGCTGAAGTCGTACCAGTTGCCGCTGCTGCGCAGCGAGTAGCGCACTTCCCTGCGCTGGCCCGGCGGGACGGTGAGGGTCTGGCTTTCGCCACGGAAGTAGAGGTTGTCCTTGATCGTCAGCTTCAGCGGCTGGCGGCCACGGTTGATCAGTTGCACTTGCAGCCTGCCGAGCAGCGGCTGGTAGTCGACGCGCACTTCCGGCAGCGGTGCCTTGCGGTCCGCCGCGTCGCGGCGCAGGTTGCCGCGGAACACGCGCAGGAAGCCGTTCGGGCCGTGCACTTCCAGGTGGTAGTCGCCGCTGGCGTTGCCCGGGAAGCTGTCGTGCAGGCGGCGGTGCGCGCCGACGGTGTAGCGCTTGGGCGCGCTGACGCTGTCCAGCAGGTTGAACACCTGGAACACCGCACCCGCCTTGCCGGTGTTGGCGAAGGTGAGGCTGAGGGCTTCCTCGCCTGCGCGGTAGCGCGCGTGCACGCCCAGTTCATAAGGCAACGCCCGGGCGCGGCGGATGCCCATTTCCTGCACGGGCATGGCGGCCACGGCCGGCGGCTTGGGTTTCGGCAGCTTGATCTGGCTGGCGACGATGGCGTCGGCCTGGCTGGTGTCCGGCAGCCCCGGGAACGATCCGTTGGGGTTGGCGAAATCGAACGCCGAGGTCAGGTCGCCGCACACGGCGCGGCGCCAGGGGCTGATGTTGGGCTCCATGACGCCGAAGCGCTGTTCGAGCAGGCGGATCACCGAGGTGTGGTCGAACACCTGGGAGTTGACCCAGCCACCCTTGCTCCAGGGCGAGATCACGTACATGGGCACGCGCGGGCCGAGGCCGTAGGGCTGGTTGCGGTAGCGGGTGTCGCCCTGGGTGTGCCATTCGAGGGTGGCGTCGGCGGTGGTCTTGCCGTGCAGCGTGCCGTCGGCATTCAGGCTCGGCGCGGCAGGGGGTGCCATGTGGTCGAAGAAGCCGTCGTTCTCGTCGAACATCACCAGCAGTGCGGTCTTGCTCCACACCTCGGGGTTGGCGGTGAGCGCATCCAGCACCCAGGCGGTGTACTCGGCGCCCCAGATCGGGCTCGACGGGCCGGGGTGCTCGGAGTACTTGGCCGGCGCCACGATCCACGACACCTGCGGCAGGGTGTTGGCGAGCACGTCGCGCTTCAGCGCATCGAGCTTCCAGGTGCTCAGGCCGTTGACGATCAGGGGCGAATCCGGCGCGGCCGCGCGGTACTGGCGGAAGCCGATCAGCGGGTTGTCGGAGAAGTTGTCCGCCATGTCCTGGTACACGCGCCAGCTGATGCCGGCGGCCTGCAGGCGTTCCGGGTAGGTGGTCCAGGTGTAGCCCTGCTCCACCGGGCCTTCGCTGTCGTGGTCGTTGGTGGTCACCGGGCCGCCGTGCTGGCCGAGCGGGTCGTTGGTGCCGGTCCAGAGGAACAGGCGGTTGGGGTTGGTGCCGCCCTGGAACGAGCAGTGGTAGGCATCGCAGACGGTGAAGGCATTGGCCAGGGCGAACTGGAAGGCGATGTCCTGTTCCTTGTAGTAGCCCAGGGAGCGCTCGGTCTTGGCCGGCAGCCACTTGTCCATGCGCCCTTCGTTCCAGGCCTGCTGGGCGTCGGGCCAGGTGTGCGGGGTGCCGTCCACGCGCTGGGCGCTGGTGGTGAGGGTGTCGAAGTGGTACGGCAGGACCTCGCCCTTGCTGCCCTTCTGGTGCCACACGCGCTGGCCGTCGGGCAGCGGAATGGCCATGCGGTCGCCGAAGCCGCGCACGCCCTTGAGGGTGCCGAAGTAATGGTCGAACGAACGGTTCTCCTGCATCAGGATCACCACGTGCTCGATGTCCTTGAGGTTGCCGTGGCGGCGGTGCGCGGGGATCGCCAGCGCCGCCTGGATGCTGGCCGGCAGCAGGCTGCTGGCGACGGTGGCACCGACCGTGCCGGCCGCCAGCTGGATGAAGCTTCTTCTGCTTTTCGAAATCATCGGGGAACTCACCAGGTCGTATGAGTGGCAAAAGGCTGCTGAGCGCTTCCATGACGCTGGCAGCGAGATGTTCGAACACAGGCGACGCTAGTAATGGAAAAAGACGCTTTGGTTTCAACACGCCTTGCAACAACAATTCATGCCAACCCGATCACGCTTCCAGGCCATGTTTTTGGTCTAGGCCAGCTTTCGCTTGACAGACCCGGCCGATTGGTAAGGCCCAGGATAGAGCGGTTGCTGACATCGCCGTGCCAGTACGCGCCGTCGATTCCGAGTGGTACAGACCAACCCTCGGATAAGCGCGTGGCCACCGCTCGGTGTGGCGGCGGTCGCAGGGGGACGCCGCCGCCCCCATCCACCATCGGTGCCCGGCCGGGCACCGATCGGTGGAGGAAAAAAGCGACCTCCACCCTACGCGGAGCAACGCATCCTGCGCCGGCCCGGCATCGCGCCGTAGGGCCTGGCTGCGCTCGGAACCAACCTGGGGCTCATCGCCATGCCCCGGGTGCACCGTGTAATGCAAAACGGGACGCATGGCGTCCCGTTGGTTGGCTGCTCGCCTGGGCTCAGGCCAGTTCGCGGCGCAGTTGCCGTGCCGCAGCGACCATGTTGACCAGGGCCGCTTCGGTCTCCGGCCAGGCGCGGGTCTTGAGGCCGCAGTCCGGGTTGACCCAGAGCCGCTCGACCGGCACGCGCCGGGCGGCCTTGCGCAGCAACTTGATGATCTCGTCCGTGGTGGGCACGCGCGGCGAGTGGATGTCGTAGACGCCCGGGCCGATCTCGTTCGGGTAGGCGAATGCCTCGAAGGCATCCAGCAATTCCATGTCCGAGCGCGAGGTCTCGATGGTGATCACGTCCGCGTCCATGGCGGCGATGGATTCGATCACGTCGTTGAACTCGCTGTAGCACATGTGGGTGTGGATCTGCGTCTCGTCGCGCACGCCGCTGGCGGTGAGACGGAAGGCCTCGGTCGCCCAGTCCAGGTAGTGCTGCCACTGCGACTTGCGCAGCGGCAGGCCCTCGCGGAAAGCAGCTTCGTCGATCTGCACCACCTTGATGCCGGCGGCCTCCAGGTCGACCACCTCGTCGCGGATCGCCAGGGCCAGCTGGCGGGCCTGTACCTCGCGGCTCACGTCCTCGCGGGGGAAGGACCACATCAGCATGGTCACCGGGCCGGTCAGCATGCCCTTCATCACCTTCTGCGTCAGGCCCTGGGCGTAGCGGATCCACTCCACGGTCATCGGCTTCGGACGGCTGAGGTCGCCGACTATCACCGCCGGCTTCACGCAGCGGGAGCCGTAGCTCTGCACCCAGCCGAAGCGGGTGAAGGCGTAGCCGTCCAGCTGTTCGGCGAAGTACTCGACCATGTCGTTGCGCTCGGCCTCGCCGTGCACCAGCACGTCCAGCCCCAGCCTCTCCTGCACTTCCACCGCGTGGCGGATCTCGCTGTGCATGGCCTCGGTGTACTCGGCCAGGGACAGCTTGCCCTGCTTGTACGACTGGCGTGCCAGGCGGATGGCGGAGGTCTGCGGGAAGGAGCCGATGGTGGTGGTCGGGAAAGCCGGCAGATCCAGCAGCGTGCGCTGCTGGGCGATGCGCTTGGCGAAGCGCGAGGCACGCCGGGCATCGTCCGGGCGCAGGGCGGCGACGCGGGCCTGCACGGCGGGCTTGTGGATGCGCGGCGAAGCGGCGCGGCTGGCCTGTACCAGGCGGCTGGCTTCGCGGGCGGCGAGCACCTCGGGCGCTTCCGGCTCATCCAGGGCACGGGCCAGCACGGCGACCTCACCGCACTTCTGCACGGCGAAGGCCAGCCAGCTCTTCAGTTCGGCATCCAGCTTGTCTTCACGCTCCAGGTCCACCGGGCTGTGCAGCAGCGAGCAGGACGGCGCGACCCAGAGGCGATCGCCCAGGCGCTCGTGGGCGTGCTGCAGCACCTCCAGGGCCTTCTCCAGGTCACAGCGCCAGACGTTGCGGCCGTTGACCACGCCCAGGGAGAGGATCTTGTACGCCGGCAGGCGGTCGAGGATGGTCGGGTACTGCTCGGGAGCGCGCACCAGGTCGATGTGCAGGCCATCCACCGGCAGGCCGGCGGCCAGGCCGAGGTTGTCTTCCAGGCCGCCGAAGTAGGTGGCGACCAGTTTCTTCAGCGGCTCGCGCTGCAGCAGGTTGTAGACGCGCTCGAAGGCGTTCTTCCAGTCCTGGGGCAGGTCCAGCACCAGGATCGGCTCGTCGATCTGCACCCACTCCACGCCCTTGGCGGCAAGGCGCTGGAAGATCTGGCCGTAAAGCGGCAACAGGCGCTCGACCAGTTCCAGCTTGTCGAAATCCCCGCCCTTGGCCTTGCCCAGCCACAGGTAGCTCAGCGGGCCGATCACCACGGGCTTGACCTCGTGGCCCAGCCCCCTGGCTTCGTCCACTTCCTCGAACAGCTGCTCCCAGCTCAGCTCGAACTGTTGGTCGGCGGTGAACTCGGGGACCAGGTAGTGGTAGTTGGTGTCGAACCACTTGGTCATCTCCTGCGCATGGGCGCCGCCGCAGCAGCTCTCGCCATGGCCAGCGGCCACGGAACCACGCGCCATGGCGAACAGGGTGTGCAGGCTGGGCTTGGCGTCGCCGTGACGGAAACGCTCGGGGATGACGCCGAAGGTCAGCGAGTGGGTCAGTACCTGGTCGTACCAGGCGAAGTCGCCCACCGGCAGCAGTGCGATGCCGGCGTCCTTCTGCAGCTGCCAGTGCGCCGCGCGCAGTTCGCGGCCAACGGCGCGCAGGCCGGCCTCATCCAGTTCGCCCTTCCAGAAGGCTTCCTGGGCTTTCTTCAGCTCGCGGTCGCGACCGATCCGTGGGAAGCCAAGCGTGTGTGCCAAGGCCATGGGTGTTCCTCCATCGAAAATGTATGGGGGAATTCTCGGTGCATGGCACACATGAGACAAACTCAATTAATTCTTCATGAACTCAAGTTTCACTCATGTTGTTTCGTGGCGGGAAAACCACCTATCCAAGGTGCAGCCCTGGTCCCCGCTCACCCCCTGCCGCCGCGCCTCGGCCGCCATTCTGTGCCGATCCGGCGCCTCCATCGCCTGCTGGAAGATCAGGTCCTGCCCCCGGTCGGCCTTCGAAGATTGACGCGTTGGATCATCCGATTGGCGTGGTCGGTCATGTCGGCGACGCTGCCCGTGGGCACACTCGGGGGTCATGGATCTTCACCTAGGCTGAATCACCCGACCCCGCAGGAGAGCACGATGTCCAGAGGCGCCCCCATTCCCCGCAACCCCGAGAACGACTACACCCGCGAGCAGGCCACGCTACGCCGTGACTTCATCAAGGAGCAGACCGGTGCCGCGCTGGACACGGTCGGCCAGTACGCCATCGACCCGGCCGTCACCCAGGGCAATATCGAGAACTTCATCGGCGTGGTGCAGATGCCCCTGGGGCTGGCCGGCCCGCTCCGCATAGAGGGCGAGCATGCGCGCGGCGACTTCTACATCCCCATGGCCACCACCGAAGGCACGCTGCTGGCCAGCTACAGCCGAGGCATGCGCGCCATCAGTGCTTCCGGCGGGGTGAAGACCACGGTGGTCAAGCACTCCATGCAGCGGGCACCGGTGTTCTTCTTCGAGGATGCGCTGCAGGCCCGCGAGTTCGGCGTCTGGCTGGTGCGCGAGTTCGAGGCGATCAAGGCGGCGAGCGAAACCACCACCCGCAACGGCAAGCTGTTCGAGATCGAGCAGTACCCGGTGGCCAACATGCTCTACACCCGTTTCTGCTACACCACCGGCGATGCCGCCGGGCAGAACATGACCAGCAAGGCCACCTACGCCGCCTGCGAATGGATCAAGGCCAACCACCCGTTGCGGCCGCGATACATCCTTTCCGGCGCTATCGACACCGACAAGAAGCACTCGGCCATGAACATGATCCAGACCCGGGGCAAGCGGGTGATCGCCGAGTTCACCCTCAAGCGCGAGGTGGCCCACGAGTTGCTGCGCGTCGACCCCGCCAACCTCTACCGCTACCGGCAGATCGCCGCCGTGGGCGCCTTCCAGGCCGGCTCGGCCTACAGCGGCGCGCACTCGGCCAACGGGCTGGCGGCGATGTACATCGCCACCGGGCAGGACGCGGCCAACGTGGCCGAATCCCACGGCGGCATCACCTACGGGCAGTTGCTGGAGAACGGCGACTACTACTGGTCGGTGACCCTGCCCGCAGTGATCTGCGCCACCCATGGCGGCGGCACCAACCTGCCGACCCAGCGGGAATGCCTGGAGCTGCTGGGCTGCCACGGCGCCGGCAAGGCGGACAAGCTGGCGGAAATCATCGCGGCCGTGGTGCTGGCGGGGGACGTATCCCTGACCTCGGCGATCCTGGCCGGCGACTGGGTCAGCAGCCACGAGGCGCTGGGGCGCAACCGCTGAGGGTGCAGGCCCGGCTGGCGGGCCGGGCCTGCCCGCCTCTGCCACGGGCTCAGGGATAGGCCCGCTCGAACGCGCCGAGGTCGCAATTGACCAGGCCGTCGCCATCGCCATCACGCTGCCGGTCGAGGCCACGCTGGTCATGGCTGGCGCAATTGCCGACACCGGCGTCGATGGCGGCACTGGTGCGCCTGAGCGGGTGCACCAGGGCGCCGTTGTTGTCCTGCAGCGGGAACAGGTGGCGGGTGAAGGTCGTCTCGTCGGCGATGTAGGTTTGCGCGATGCAGTTGCCGGCGTCCGTGCCGAGCAGCAGGCCGCGCGCGCGCAAATCCACCGCGCCCGGCTGGTTGCGGCAGTTGCGTACGTCCTCGAACTCGCTGGAGCGGTTGCCGGCGATCAGGCTGTTGCGCAGCAGCAGATCACCCCGGTTGGTCAGCCCCCAGCCGTCGTTGCCGGCGATGGTGACGTGGACCAGCTCGGCGCGGGACTGCGCGGACAGCTCCGTGAGCCAGGGGTGGCCATTCTCGAAGGCGCCACGCTCGATGCTGCGGTTGCCGGAGAGGGTGCTGTTGGCCAGGCGCATCCACCCGGCGTTGGCGATGGCCGAACCAAAGCCGCTGCGCAGCACCTGGTTGCCCTGGAAGGTGGTGCGGGCGATGTCCGCCGTGCCCTGGTTGTAGAGCGCGCCGCCCATGCCCATCTCGCTGTAGTCCGATGCCCAGTTGGCGCTGAACAGGCTGTCGCGGACGGTGATCGCACCCTCGTTGTAGAGCGCTCCGCCGAGGCCCGCGCCCTGGGCCTCCTCACCGGCGTTGCGGTTGTCGCGGAAGGTCGTGCGCTGCACCTCGAGCACGCCGAAGTTGGCGATGGCCCCGCCGTTGCCGGCCAGCGCTGCCGGATAGGGCATGTAGACGGCGACGCGGTTGCCGACCAGTTCCACCTGGTACAGGTACAGCTGGCCACGGTTGAGCACGGCGCCGCCGTCGTAGATCTGGCGGCCGCCGGTGAGGGTCAGCCCGCGCAGCCGTACCTGCGCGCCGGCGTGTACATGAAGCAGGCGGTCCAGGCCCTGGCCGTCGAGGCGGGTCACGCCCACGCCCTTGCCGATCAGGCTCACCCGGCCATGGACATCGAAGTCGCCGATGGCGTTGGCATCTTCCTCCACCGGCCAGTTCAGGCCGGGGTCGGGGTTGGCCTTGTGCAACAGGTAGTCGCCGGCCTCCAGGCGGATGACGCTCTCCCCCGGCGCGGCGTTGGCGGCCGAGACGGCCTCGCGCAGCGAGCAGTGGGCCGGCGTGCACTGGCCATCGTCCTCGTCGGCGAAGGTACTGACCCGCAGGTCCAGCGCATCGGCGGCCAGGGGCGAGGCCAGGGAAAAGGTGAGCAGCAGGGTTCGGTGGCAATGGCCTGGCATGGGAAATTCCTCGTTCAGGAATCAGCGCTCGACAGCCCGGCTGAGGCCAACATCACTGTGGATTCAGGAGTACTGCGGCGGGTGCCGCTAGCAACTGACCCGCCGAACCCACGGAAGATTCCTGAAGACTGTTCCCGCGCCTGCCGAACGCCCCGCTCAATGCGCCTGCAATCGCTCCAGCAGGTTCTGCAGCTCCGCCTCCGCCGCCTTGAGCGAGGCGTCCATGGCGATCTCCCAGGGGCGGCGCAAGGGCTCGAGGTCGCGCTCGGCGTCGACCTTCAGGCACCACTGGAAGTGGTCGTGCCAATCCCCCAGGGCGCCTTGCACGGCCTTGAGAGAGGCCGCGGCCTTGGGCGAAATCGGCGACAGGCTCGGGTAGGCCTCGTGGGCATAGCGCATGCGCTTGACCAGGATGCGCAGTGCGTGGCGGTCATAGGCAGGGTCCTGCAGGGCGGCGACCAGCAGGTCGCGCTGCTTCTTCAGGCGCTTGCGGATGAAGTCGCGCAGCGCTCGCAACTCGCCCGCCCGCTGGGCATCGCGGAACAGCTCCGGCCAGTCGTCCAGGCAGGCCATCAGCTTGCGCACGGTGGGGCTGTCCTCGACCATCCGGTAGCCCTGCTCCAGGCGCTGGCGCCGTGGCTGCGCCAGGTCGGGCAGCCCCTGCCGCTGCAGCTCGATGATCATCACCTCCAGATCGCGGATCGGTGTGGTCAGCCGCCCCACTTCGGCTGCTGCGGCGTCCAGCTCGCGCACCGACTCCAGGTTGCGGATGGGCCGCAGCAGGCTGCGCAGCCGGCGCAGGCCGATGCGCAGGTCGTGCAGCGCCTCGTCATCCGTGCGACAGAGCAGGCGCACGCAGCTGTGGTGAATCCCCAGTTCTATTCGAAGCACTTGCGCAACGATCGAGTCGACGAAGGACATCGGGCACTCCAGTGTGAGTAATCAGTGGCCGGCGTGGAGCCGAGCCTAGCATGAGGGCGTTGGCACAACGCCAGGAACACGGGATTCGTCACGCCATTTTTCCTACCGGCGCGGGCATGCTGCGCCCCCTGCATGACGGTCATGCCTTCACGTGCAGCACCATGGCGCCGAGCAGCACCAGCGCCACCCCGACGACCTGGATCGGCGACAGGCGCTCCTTGAGGAACAGGTAGCCGAGGATCGCCGCGACACCGCCCGACAGGGTGCTGATCACCGTGACCACCGCCACCGAACCCGCCATCGCCCCGAGCGCGAACGCCGAGAAACCGCCCAGGTTCATCAGGCTGGTACCGGCCAGCGCGAAGGCCTGGCGGGCCGGGCACCTTCAGGCTGTCGCGGCTTCTCAGCATCAGCGTCAGCAGCACGCCTATACCCACCAGGTAGCCCAACCAGAGCATGCCGACCGTCCCCAGCCGGGGCAGCGTGAAATGGCCCTGCAGCCAGAGGCTGGTGCCGTAGAGCAACGCCCCGAGCAAAGCGTAGGCGACGGAACGGCGGGGCTCGATATGCCGCGGGATATCCGCGCCCTTCTGGATGCTGGAGAGAATCACCCCGAGCACGCACAGGCTGATGCACGCCAGTTGCAACAGGCTGAGCCGCTCGCCGCTGGCCCAGGACAGCAGCGTGGTGACCACGCCATAGGAGGTGATCAGCGGCGCGATGATCGTCGCCTTGCCGATGGAGAAGGCCTTCGACAACGCCAGCGCGCCAGAGACGGTGAACCTGGCCGCCAGCACACCCATGCCCCAGTCCCCGGGCGCTGCGCTGGCGAGCCTGTCGAAGAACGCAGGGACGGCCGCCAGCAACAGGCTCATCAGCACCAGGCCCAGGGCCTGGCTGAAGAACACCGCCCGCTTCACCCCGACGGCCCGGGCATTGAGCCCCACCATCAGATCCGTACCACCCCAGAGCAGGGCGGCGAGCAAGCCCATGAACACGTCCATGTCCGGCCTCCGCCATCGCATCCATCGAAGAAAAGACCTCGACTATGCCTCGGCGGGTAAGCGGCCAGCCAGTATCAGTTCGGCTGTTTCTGCCCATGGCAGTTCATAGACAACGCCGGTGGCGGCAGATGCCCCGGCGGCTCATCGCGGCATTTCTCCCGGCTGGACGTCAGGGCCTATCACCGGCTCGATGCCCCAGTCGCCCTGCTCGTGCCAACCCTCCCCGAAGGTCTCGATGGGGTGCATGGTGCGGTCGGCACCATTGCCGCACGCCAGGTCACTCGCCGCGCAGTAGCGGTCGCACCCCCAGCAGATGCGCTCGGGGTGCCGGGGATTCACGGGAAAGGGCTTGGCCATGTGGACGCTCGGCTTGGTCTGGGAATGCCTCACGTTACCGCGCACGCGCCGCAGCGCCTTGATCGCGATCAAGAGCACCAGGCACCCGCCCTCCTGCGCTGGCCATCACCACGAGCCATGGGCGCACCACCGTCCCGTGAAACATCGCCTGCGGTTGTTGCAGCGGCCACAGGCAGATCGCTACCATGCGAATAATTCTCAATCACTAATCTGAGTTCCCGACCGGGAAACAAGGCATGTCTGCGGCAGTCCCCTTTCCAGCACGCTATCCACGCGCCCTACAGCGACCATCACGGCTGGCTGTTCACCTGGCTGCGCCAGAAGCTCGGCGCACGCTACAAGGGCAGCACTGCCGCCCTACACCCTGCTCGACGCCATGGCCAGCTACGGCATCGGCGACAACTGGGGCGTGACGTTCAACGCCAACAACCTGGCCAACAAGAAGTCCAGCTACTGCGAGTTGGCCACCTGCCGCTACGGCGGCGAAAGCCCCGCACCGCCCTTGACCCGCCGGCTCGGCCCTGCACCGCCGGCGTTACATTCCAACGACCCAGCAAGGAGCTGCCATGTCCCTGATCTCGCAACGTGTTGAACTCGCGCGCAACGGCGCCAACGACAAGGTTATCTGCCGCATGGCCTCGGGTTGGGCCGTGATGGGGGACGTGCAGTTCCTGCCGGGCTACTGCCTGCTCCTGCCCGATCCCGTGGTGCCGAGCCTGAACGACCTGCACGGCGACGCCAGGACGGCCTACCTGCTCGACATGGCCCGCCTCGGCGACGCGGCGCTTCAGGCAACCGGAGCGCTGCGCATGAACTACGAGATCCTCGGTAACTCAGAGCCGGAACTGCACTGCCACATCTTCCCGCGTTACGACGCGGAGCCTGAAGGCAGGCGCCGGATGCCGGTATGGTTCTACGACTGGAAAGCCGCCCCGCCCTATGACGAAGCCGTGCACGGCGCGCTGCGCATGCGCATCGCCCGGTTGCTGGAGGAATCCCCCCCGGGCGTGTGAGTGGCCCATACGGCTCAAAGCGCCTGCAGCAACCTCTCCAGTTGCCCCCGCTCCCACTGGCTCAACAACTGCGTGGGATCGGTGCCGAACCGCGCCCAGCGCTCATGATCGCCGCGCCGGCCCTCGGGTGAGGTGCACTCGCTGCAGTGGTCGAGATGGCCGAGCTCGTTGTACAGCACCAACCGCCAGCCCTCGACATCCAGCGCCACGGCGCCGGAGCCTTCCCCGCTCCAGCCCCGCTGCCCGGCCTTGCGCAGGAGCTGCACGCCAAGGGCGATGTCCTTGAGCAACTGGTAGACCTCACGGGCGGTGAGGAAGCGGTCGTTCGTCATGGGTTCACTCGTCGTTTGGTCCAGGGAAAGAGGTCATGGCCGGAGACAGTGCAGTCCGAAGGGCCGTGAACCGTCCATGAAGCACGGAGCCACTTTGGGTGGAAGCGGTTCCACCGCGAAGGTTCCGGCGCCGTGTGCCGAGCACGAATGAATCCGCCCGCGAAGAGGTGGCGCTGCGCGGAGCCTGGCGACGGAAGCCCCCTGCACAGGTGATCCGAGCCACCGCTCAAGGCACCGGCGGTGCCACCTCGGGCGCCGAATGGCAGAGGGATGGAGCGTCGTCCGCCCTGCCCGTCCGACTCACGAGGATGCCTGCGCAAACCACCTGGCCCTGCGACGCCTCAGCGCGCAAGCATCCTCTGCAACCCCAGCGCCACCAGGGCCGCGCCGGCGCCGCCGTTGATGCCCCGTTCTATACGCAGGTAGGACGCACGCAGGGCCGCGGAACCGAACACCCGGGCGAGCCCGATGTGCCAGCCGAACGACAGTGCGCCGATCAGCGCGACGGTGACCGGGTAGAACCACAGCGGCGCGCCGACCGGGAAGATGGCCGCGAAGGCACTGGTCCAGAAGGCCGCGCCCTTGGGGTTGGTCACGCAGGTCAGCAGGCCCGTGCGATAGGCCGCCAGCCGCGAACCGTTCAGCTCCGGCTGCTGCACATCCGTACGCCGTGGCACGGGACGGAAGGCGGACCACACCAGGCGGCCGCCGTACCAGACCAGGTAGGCAGCGCCCAGCAGGCGCACACCGGACTCCAGCCAGGGATGCTGCGACAGCAGGGTCGCCAACCCGGCGATCGACACCACCACCCAGAACACCGAGCCGGTGGTGATCCCGAAGGCGACGTAGCGCGCATCCCGGTGCCGCTGGCTCAGGGCCATCTGGCTGAGGATGAAGAAGTTCGGCCCGGGGCTGGCGAGCACGGCCAGGTAGATGCCGCTGATCAGCAGCAGCGAATAGGCGTAGGTCATGGTCAGGGCTTCCGAGGGCTGGGGCGTTCTCGAACCCTACCAATGGCCCCCAAAGGGCCGATAGATACAGACGGCCCCGATTTTCGACATACAGGCTGCGTAGGACGGCGTAGAGCGAAGCGAAACCCATCAGGCGGCGCTACAGGCATCCCCCCAAACCGAACCCCGCCCCGTTGGGCCTCGCTGCGCTCGGCGCCAACCTACGACCCGGCCACGAACGCCTAGGGCACCACGCCTTCCCATTGCCTGCAACCCTTACAGCATGGGTTTCGCAAGGCTCTACCCATCCTACGCAACCGGAGTCGCCTCCCATTCCGTGTCCACACGACACAGGGATGATTCGCAGGATGGTGTAGAGCGCAGCGAAACCCATCAGGCGGCGCTACAGGCATCCCCCCAAATCGACCCCCGCCCCGTTGGGCCTCGCTGCGCTCGGCGCCAACCTACGACCCGGCCACGAACGCCGAGGGCATCACGCCTTCCCATTGCCTGAAACCCTGACAGCATGGGTTTCGCACGGCTCTACCCATCCTACGCAACCGTGGTCGCCTCCAATTCCGTGTCCACACGAGCCTTTGTAGGTCGGGTGTAACCCATGGGGCGACGGAACCAGGCGTCCCGAAATGTCCCGCGCCACCCCCCGCTAGAAAGCGGACTCCACCTGCCGATCGAGGTAGCACTCGAACCCCTTCGCCCACACCTTGAAGCGCACGCGGATGCCCTCGTGCAGCCAGTGCAGCGTGTACACATTGGGGTGGTCGTCCCGGTAGGTGGCGGCCACATCGAGCGTATTCAGGTGCTGGCGCGCAGCCTCGAGATCGACCGTCGCATCGCCCACGGTGTAGATCTCGAAGGCCTCGCGGCTGCCGTCCGAGAGCGCGACATAGTGGCCGAAGCCGTCGAAGGAATAGGCGTCGATCCCCTTCAGCAGGGCGAACAGCTCCGTCAGCTCCACATCCAGCAGCGAGGTGGCGCCCAACCGTTGCACGAAGGCATCCGGCTGGCCCTCCAGCTCCTGCAGGTAGCCGCTGATGAGCGGCGCGAACGGCCCCTCCATGAACGCCTTGTTGCGGCCACTGAATTTGACCTTGCGGGCCTTGGCCGGGGCGATGCTGCCGAGCTGGAGCTTGGTGGGCCGGCGGGCGAACGCCACCGTCTCGCCCTCGTACTCGCCCAGTTCGAAGGTGGCGGAGAAGGTGCAGGTCTTCTCGTGATCGTCGGCGGTCATCGCCGTCAGCCCGGACGCGCCCTTGTAGAGAAACAGGCGCCCGTCCTCGGCCTGCATGCGCATCACGCAGAAGCGTTCGAACTGCGATTCCTTCCACGCGTGGCTGAGCAGCGTGGCCTTGACCGTCACCCGCCCTTCGGGCAGGAACAGCTCGGCGCCCGCCTTCAGGGGCGGCTTGGGCATGAGCGCGGCACTGGCCTCGAAGGCCTTCTGCGACACCCGCTTCAGGCCGATGAAATGATGCCGCTGGCCGCCTTCGTCCCGCGACTCACTGAGCACCGTGCGGGTCGCGCCCAGGTGCACCAGGCCCGGGACCAGCCAGAGCGGCGGGTCGATGCGCCCGGCATAGCCCGTCACCAGCAGCGTCGAATCCTCGCGCCCAAGGCGCTCGATATCGATGCCCTGCTGCGGATCGTGGGCACCGACGGGCGCCAATGAAGCAAGGCTGGCGGTCAGCTCGTGGCCGTGCGCCTCGGCGGCCGTGGTGAAGGCATCCAGCACCTGCTGGGCCTGGACCTCATCGCGAAATTGCGCACGCAGGGTGATGGTGGTCTCGGACATGGACGACAGTGCCTCCTTGCAGCAGCGGGTCGGGTTTCCCCGTGAAGGCGCCTACGATAGCGCCTCGCCCTGTCGCCCGGCTCGACCGCCCCGGCACATTGCCAACACCCGCACAAAAACGCCGCCCAGCCCCTGAGCCGGGCGTCACGTCGATGTGCGCATCACCGATGTACCCGGCTTCCCCAGGGTGGCGGGTGCCTGGCGAAACCACGCGGCAGAGCGTCGGCTAGGCCACCGCCTTCTCGGCCCGCTGCTCCTCCTCCAGCTCGCGCACCAGCGGCAGCACGTGCTGGCCGAAGTACTCCACGTCCTCCTGGAAGTGCAGGAAGCCGGAGAGGATCAGGTCAACGCCCACGGCCTTGAGGGCGACGATGCGTTCGGCGATCTGCCGGGGCGTGCCGATGAGGTTGGTCTTGAAGCCGTCGTTGTATTGCACCAGGTCCTCGAAGCTGGACCTGGCCCAGTTGCCTTCGCCCTCGGGGCTGGCGGCGCCGGCGTTCTTCACTTCGGCGCCGAAGGCGTTGACCGCCTCGGGGTTGGCCTTGTCGATGATGTCCTGCAGCACCGCGCGGGCTTCCTCCTCCGTGTCGCGGGCGATGATGAAGGCGTTCACCCCGACCTTCACCGAATGGCCGTTGGCCGCGGCCTTGGCGCGGATGTCGTCGACCTGCGCCTTGATGCCCTCGACGCTGTTGCCGTTGGTGAAGTACCAGTCCGACACGCGCGAGGCCATGTCGCGGGCGGCCCGCGAGCTGCCGCCCTGGAAGATTTCCGGGTGCGGCTGCTGCAGCGGCTTGGGCTTGAGGCTGTAGTGGCGCAAGCGGTAGAAGTCGCCGTTGAAGGTGAAGTCGTCCTGGGTCCAGATGCCCTTCAGGGCGCGGATGAATTCCTCCGAGCGGCGGTAGCGCTCGTCGTGGTCCAGCCAGGGTTCGCCGATGGCGTGGAACTCGCCACGGAACCAGCCGGAGACCACGTTGATGGCGATGCGGCCGTTGCTGAGGTGGTCGATGGTGGCCAGCTGCTTGGCCGCCAGCACGGGGTTCCAGGGCCCGGGCAGGATGGCGGCGATCACCTTGAGCCGCTCGGTGGCGGCCAGCAGCGCGTGGCTGATGGCCACCGACTCGTGCTGGAACTCGGCGCCATAGCCGGCGGTGAAGCGGATCTGCGACAGGGCGTAGTCGAAGCCCGAGCGCTCGGCGATCTGCGCCAGCTTGCGGTTGTAGTCGGCGTCCCAGCTGGTGCGCTGCTCGATGTTGCTGACCACCAGGCCACCACTGACGTTGGGCACCCAGTAGGCGAAGCGGATCGGTTGTTGGCTCATCTCGGTAACTCCTCGGTCCAGGGATTCAGGCGGCGTGCGCCGTGGCACGGAAGAAGGCGACGACGGGGTCCAGCGCGCGCTCGATGCGTTCGAGCTGGGCGGGGTCGGTGAGGCGGTGTTCGGTGAAGGCATCGACCGTGGCGTAGAGGCCGTAGGGCAAGGTGTGCGCCTGGAAGAAGGCGAACAGCGGGCGCAGCTGGTGGTCGATCACCAGGGCGTGGCGCTCGCCGCCGCCGGTGGCGGCCAGCAGCACCGGCACGCCCTTGAGCGCCTGGTAGTCCACCAGGTCGAAGAGGTGCTTGAACAGGCCGGTGTAGGAGGCGCGATACACCGGGCTGCCGGCGATGATCAGGTCGGCCGTCTCGATGGCCTTAAGGTGCGGCAGCAACGCCGGCGAGGCGGTGTCACGCTCCAGCGAGCCGGCCAGGGAACCGGCGAGACCAGCCACGCGGACCCAGTGCAGTTCGACGTCCAGGCGCGCCCGCAAGCGCTCCGCCAGCGCCTCCAGCAGCCCATGGGTGCGCGAGGGGTTGCGCAGGCTGCCCGAAACCACCACCACCTTTATCGTCCGACTCATTCCGACCTCTCGCCACGGCGACGTGCGTGTACGAGGGGTAGAGCAGCAGTCGTGCCAACACGGAAATCCCATGGGGATCAAGCAGATAGGAAAAACCACCAACAGCTGCGCTGTTGGGTGCCTGGCAGGAATGCTGAACAGCTGTTGCCCCAGCAACAGCTGTTCCCACCCAATACAGGCATATCCCGGGGCGTAGGGTGGAGGTCGCTTTTTACCTCCACCAGCGGTGCCATGCCGGGCTGCGAATGGTGGACGGGTGAAGCGTCGTCCACCCTACCCGTCCCACCCGCACAGGCGCATCCCGGGCGTAGGGTGGAGGTCGCCTTTCACCTCCACCAACGGGGCCACGCCGGACTCCGCAAGGTGGACGGGTGAAGCGTCGTCCACCCTACCCGTTCCCACCCGCACAGGCGCATCACGGGCGTAGGGTGGAGGTCGCCGTTCACCTCCACCAGCGGGGCCACGATGCCGGCCAGCAACCGGCCAAGCGCAGCGAACCGCCGGCGAGCGCCGACGAGAAGAAACGCAACGGCGGCTGATGACACCGCCCATGAAAAAAGCGCCCCGAAGGGCGCTTTTCGATGACCTGGCGGCCCTGCTCAGAAGCGCGAGCCGGGCCGGCGCTTCGACAGCTCCTGAACCATCGCACTGGCGATCACCGCCGTGGGCAGCAGGATCTGCGGAGCGCCGGGGCCCCGCAATCGATAGCCGCGAACCTCGGTGGAGCCGTCCTGCCGCACCGCGACCCACTGCACCACGCTGAACTCGCCCTTGGTGAAAACCGTTGCTCCTGACTGTTCCATCGTCCATTCCGTTACTGAAAAGCAGAACGGTCGAGCCTAGCCCCTGGAGCCCGCAGCGCAAGTCGGCGGGGGTGGTACACCCGGGTGATGGCACTTGACCCTGGAGTCGCTACAGCCTTCATCCTCGGACCGAACACACCCCGAGGAACACTGATGGACCGTCTGGAAAAACGCATTCCCCCCGCGCTGGCGACCCTGATCTGCGCCCTGCTCATGGCCTTGCTGGCGCACCTGCTCCCCCCTGTGGAGATGGCCTGGGCCTGGCGGCTCGGGGCCGCGCTGGCGTTGTCGGCGCTGGGCGCGGGCGTGTGCCTGGCCGGCGTGGCGGCCTTCCGACGGGCCCGTACCACGGTCAACCCGCTGGTGCCGGAGCAGGCCTCGGCGCTGGTGCAGGCCGGCATCTACCGCCACACGCGCAACCCCATGTACCTGGGCTTCGCCCTCCTGCTCGTCGCCTGGGCGGCGCTGCTGGGCGCGCCGCTGGCCCTGATCGCGGTGGCGGGGTTCGTGCTGTACCTCGACCGCTTCCAGATCATCCCCGAGGAACGGGCGCTGGCCGGGCTGTTCGGCGCCGACTACACCCGCTACCGGGAGCGGGTGCGGCGCTGGGCCTGAGCGGGACTCAGGCCTTCTTCGTCGAGGGCAGGAGGAGGGTGAGGATGCCCAGCAGCGGCAGGAAGGAGCAGAGGAAGAACACGTGCTCGATGCCGTGGATGTCCGCCAGGTGCCCCAGCAGCGCCCCGCCGATGCCGCCGAAGCCGAACATCAGGCCGAAGAACACGCCGGCGATCATGCCCACGTTGCCGGGCACCAGCTCCTGGGCGAAGACCACGATGGCGGAGAAGGCCGAGGCGAGGATGAAGCCGATGACCATGCTCAGCACGCCGGTCCAGAACAGGTCCACATGGGGCAGCGCCAGGGTGAAGGGGGCGACGCCGAGGATGGAAAACCAGATCACCTTCTTGCGCCCGATGCGGTCGCCGATGGGGCCGCCGAAGAAGGTGCCGGCGGCGACGGAGCCGAGGAACAGGAAGAGGTAGATCTGCGAGGTGGCCACCGACAGGTCGAACTTCTCGATCAGGTAGAAGGTGAAGTAGCTGGTCAGGCTGGCCATGTAGAAGTACTTGGAGAACACCAGCAGTGCCAGGATCACCAGGGCGAAGGTCACCCGGCGCCTGGACAGGCCGTGGGTCGCCGCGCCGCCCTGCTTGAGGCGGAACAGGTTCAGGTGGTTGCGGTACCAGCGACTGAGACCGTAGAGCACCAGGATGGCGAAGGTGGCGAACAGCCCGAACCAGGCCACGTGGCCCTGCCCGTAGGGGATGACGATGGCTGCCGCGAGCAGCGGGCCGAACGCGCTGCCGGCGTTGCCGCCGACCTGGAAGGTGGACTGCGCCAGGCCGTAGCGCCCGCCCGAGGCCAGCCGGGCGATGCGCGAAGCTTCCGGGTGGAAGGTCGAGGAGCCGATGCCCACCAGCGCCGAGGCCATGAGGATGGCCGGGAAGGAGCCGACGAAGGCCAGCAGCAGGATGCCCACCAGGGTGCACAGCGAGCCGGCCGGCAGCAGCCAGGGCTTGGGGTGGCGGTCGGTGTAGTAGCCGACCCAGGGTTGCAGCAGCGAGGCGGTGAGCTGGAAGGTCAGGGTGATCAGGCCGACCTGGGTGAAGCTCAGGCCGTAGCTGGCCTTGAGCATCGGGTAGATGGACGGCAGCACCGCCTGGATCAGGTCGTTGATCAGGTGGGCCAGCGCGCAGGCGCCGATCACGCGCATGACCAGCGGGCTGGCCGGGTTCGCCGCCGGGGTCGCGGCCAGGGGAGAAGCGGTGGTGCTGACGGACATGCTGGAGCTTCCAGGCAGGAGCAGCGCACACCGCGGGCTGGGAGGCCGCGGCACGACGCTGCCGGACTTCGGGATCGGGCGCCATCCTATGCCGCGCCGCCCTGGCTGTCTCACGCAATCCGGCCAACCACCATCGCAAAAGAGACATCCTGCGCCGCCACCCGGCAGCCACTTTCGCTGGGTGGCCTAGCGCGCAGCGAAACCCACCGCCCGGCCGCTCGGCTCAGCAGCGCCAGTCCCCCTCCCCGCATTGCACGCCAGCCTCCCGCCTCGGCAGGTCCATGGGGAACAGCAGTTGCGACAGCAGGAAGCCGGCCTCGGTCTCCACGCACGCGGGCGTGCCGAGGCGGGAACGGGCATCACGGTCGGGGGCGTCGTTCCAGCGGGGAATGCCGTCGGCCCAGGGGTTTTGCTGGATGGTCATGATGGCGAGCCTCCTCACAGGTCGAGCACAAGGGGTTGGGCGCCCTCTTCGTCCGCCGCCGGGACGGCGCAGCAGATCAGCACCATGTCGGCCTCGGGCATTTCCGCCGGCGGGTTGGGGTAATGCACCTCGCCGCTGATGCGGCGCGTGCGGCAGGTGCCGCAGGAGCCGCCCCGGCAGCTGAACTCGGGGGCCAGGCCGCGGCTTTCCGCGAGCTCCAGCAGGCTGCCGCTCTCCGGTGTCCAGCGTGCTTCCTTGGCCGAATGGGTGAAGTACACCGGCACCGGGCGGGTGGCCGCCGGTGGCTGGACCCGAGTCGGCGCCTGCCCGTCGACCTGGCGCCGCAACGTCGAGGGGCCGAAGGCCTCGGCGTGGATGCGCGAATCGGCGACATTCAAGCCGCGCAGGCCGTCGTAGATCGACTGGGTGAAAGCCGCCGGGCCGCACAGGTAGAAGTCGTAGTCGTCGAACGGCAGGCTGGCCTGGATGCGTGCCAGGTCGAGGCGGCCGCTCAGTTCGAAATCCTGCCCCGGCCGAGCCTCCGCCTCGGGAGCGCTGAGGGCGCGCACCAGGTTCAGCAGGCCACCCGAGCGGCTCGACAGTGCCTGCAGCTCGGCCTGGAACGGCAGGTCGTGCAGGCCCCTCGCGCCCTGGAACAGATGGATGCGACGACCGACCGGCTGCCGCTGGTTGAGCGCCACCAGTTCGCGGGCCATGGAGACCATCGGGGTGATGCCCACGCCCGCGCCGATCAGCACCACGGGGCGCTGGCTGTCGGTCTTCAGGGTGAAGCCGCCCAGGGGCGGGCGTGCTTCCAGCACATCGCCGACCCGTACCTGCTGATGCAGGTGCCGCGAGCCCTTGCCCTGGGCCTTGACGCTGATGCGCAGGTAACCGTCGCTCGGCGCGCTGGAGACGCTGTAGGTGCGCACCAGGGCTTCGCCATCATCGGTGCGCAGGCGCAGGGGAATGTGCTGGCCGGGGGCGAAACTCACCTCGCCCCCCTCCTCCGGTGCCAGCACCAGCGAGCGGATGTCGCGGCTTTCCTGCTGCTGGCTCAGGACGCGCCAGCGCTGCCACTGGCGACGCCGCTCGGTCTCGCGCAGGCGCTCGTCCGCCTCGGCCCAGGTGCCGGTGAGCAGGCTGGTGGGCGCGTAGTCGTCGAAGTCCCAGCGCAGCGACACCGCGCTGGGGCGGAACACCACCTGCTCGATATCGAGGGTCCAGATGCGCTCGGCACCTTCGAAGGCGGTGATCAGCGGGCTGTCGAGGATCACCTCGGCACGGCCCTGTACCTGCAGCACGTTGCCCTGCTCGAAGTCGACGAACAGCAGGCCGGCGCGCGGGTTGCTCAACAGGTTGCCCAGGGTGTTGAAGTGCAGGTTGCCGGCGTAGTCGGGGATGGTCAGGCGGTTGCCTTCCACCCGCACGAAGCCTGCGCGCCCGCCACGGTGGGAGACGTCCACGGAGCGGCCGCCGTCTTCGTGGTCGACGTAGCTGGCGACGAAGAAGGTGTCGGCGGCGCGGATCATCGCGCGGGTGCGTTCGTCCAGCTCGGCGGCGTCCTCGCGGACCGTGCCGCGCGGCTCGGGGGAGCTGCTCCATTCGCGTCGCTGGATGTACTGCGGGCAGTTGCCGAAGGAGTGCTCGACCCGCACCTCGAACTGCTGTGCCGAGGCCTGGCCGATCGCACCGTTGAGGCGGTTGCGACGCCGCGTGTGCAGCTCGATGCCGAGCAGGCCGAGGGCGGCGCCGGCACCCAGGCCGGGGGTGGCCGGGTCCAGCGGGTCCAGCGGGCGGGCGGCCAGGTCGACCACCAGGTGCCTGGGGTCGGGCGAGGTGACGAAGCCTTCGGGGCCCTCGATCAGGGTGGCCCAGGGGCGGCCGTCGCCATCCACCGCACCGGCGATCAGGAAGGGCAGTTGATGGAAGAAGGCACGGTGCTGGTCGGGCATGTGGTCGCGGATGACCTTCTGCCCGTGGGCCTCCATCCGCTCGGCCACGCCGACCGTTTCCTGCAGTTGCCGTTCACCGGCATGCCAGGGCGAGGGGCGCTGGCTGGGAGTCTGTTCCATGGTCTGCCCTCCGGAGTGGGGCTGCCGGGGCTCGGCAGCCCGGGGTGGCTCAGGCGGCGTTGAGGCCGGCGGCGGTGCGTTGCATGGGCACGAAGCCCGGCAGCGCCTCGATGCGGGCCAGCCAGGCACGCACGTTGGGATAGGCCTCCAGCGACACGTTGCCCTCCGGCGCATGGGCGATGTAACTGTAGTTGGCCACGTCGGCGATGGTCGGCGTGTCACCGGCGAGGAAGCGGGAGGCGTCCAGCTCGCCTTCCATCACCGCGAGCAGCACATGGGCCCGGTGGATCACTTCCTCGGCATTGAAGGAGGCGCCGAAGACGGTGATCAGGCGCGCGGCGGCAGGGCCGTAGGCGACCTGCCCGGCGGCCACCGACAGCCAGCGCTGGATGCGCGCGGCGGCCACGGCTTCCTCGGCCAGCCAGCGCCCCTCGCCGTAACGCTTGGCCAGGTAGACGAGGATGGCGTTGGAGTCGTTGACCACGGTGCCGGCGTCATCGATCACCGGCACCTGGCCGAAGGCGTTGAGGGCCAGGAAGTCGGGCTGCTTGTGCGCGCCCTTGGCCAGGTCGACGAAGACCAGCTCGGTGGGCAGTTGCAGCAGCGAGAGCATGAGTTCGACGCGATGGGCATGGCCGGACAGCGGGTGGCGGTACAGCTTGATGGCGGGACGGGACATGGCGGTGGCTCCTTATCGGTTCGGGGTGTTCACCGTGAACCGCCCGGTTGGGCGTTCGCGACGGTGGAGCCATGTTGAGCCCATGCAGCGATGAGCAGAATCACCACCAATGGCAATCCACTCTTTCATTTTCTGAAATTGATTGGATCTTGATGCAGGGGCGTGTGCCACACGCGGCTCCGCCCGGTGGAGGTAGAAAGCTACCTCCACCCTGCACAGGACTCATGCCCGCGCGCTGGCTCGGCCTGCTTTCTGTAGGGGCGACCGATTCACCCCTCGAAAGCCGGATGCGCGCGCAGCCGTGGCACGGCGAAGTCGAGGAAGCTGCGCACCCGCGCGGCGGCGCGGCGGCCTTCGCGATAGAGCAGGTGCACCGGCAGCGGCGCGGCGGCGAAGGGTTCCAGCACGGTTTCCAGCTGGCCGGCCTGCAGCTCCTGGTGCACCTCGTGGCTCAGGCAACGGGTCAGCCCCAGCCCGGCGACGGCGGCGCGGATGGCGGCCTGCGGGGTGCTGCAGAGCAGCCGAGGCGTGATCTTCACCGCGCCGTCGACGAAGCGCCACTCGCCGGCATGGCCGGTGGAGGTGGCGGCTATGGTCGGCAGCCCGGGCAGCGCCTCGGGGCTGGCCGGTCGGCCATGGCGCGCCAGGTAGCCAGGCGCCGCGCAGATGAGGGGGCGGACCCGCCCCAGGGGCACGGCGAACCCCGAGGAATCCGGCAGCGGGCCGGTCACCAGGGCGACGTCGACCCCCTCCTCCAGCAACCGGGGCAACCCCTCGCGGGCGCGGATGTCCAGGGTCATCCCGGGGAAGGCGTCCAGGTAGTCGAGGGCGATGGGGGTGAACACCTGGTGCGCCATCAGCAGCGGCATCGCCAGGTGCAGGGCACCGGCCGGCTCGGCGTGCAGGCCGGTGACGGAGCGCTCCGCCTCCTCCACCCGCCCGAGGATGCGCTCGCAGCTTTCGGCGAAGCGCTCGCCCTCCGGGCTCAGGCTGGCCCCGCGCGGGCCGCGCAGCAGCAGGGCGTTGCCCAGTCGCGCCTCCAGGGCGGCGAGGGTGCGCGTCACGGTGGCCTGGGACAGGTGCAGCCGGCGCGCGCCCCCTGCCAGGCTGCCCGCCCGGGCCACGGCCAGGAAGACCTGCATCTCGCGGTGGCGGCTCATCGCGCGACCGGCGCCCCCGCTGCGCGCAAGGCGGCATCGGCGCGGAAGCGCGTGGCGCAGTGGTCGACGAAGGTACGCACCTTGGCCGACTCGCGCCGGCCCCCCTGCTGGATGATGTACACCGGCAGCGCGGGCATGGCGAAGGCGTCGAGCACCGTCTCCAGTTCGCCCCCGGCGATGGCCTCGGCCACCTGGTACGACAGCACGCGGGTGAAGCCCCAGCCCAGGCGCGCGGCCTTGATCGCCGCCTGGTTGGAGCTGACCAGCAGGCGTGGCGTCGGCGTGAACCCGAACGGCCCGTCCGGCCCCATGAACTGCCAGTGGGTGAGCAGCCCGCTGGCGGACGACATGACCACTTGGGCGCTCTCCAGGTCCTCGGGACGGCTCGGCCTGCCGATGCGGTCGAGCAGCGCCGGCGCGGCGCAGACCACCGGGCGTATCTGCCCGACCTGCAGCGCCAGGTGCTCGCCTTCGCGGAGCGAGCCGATGCGCACGGCGACGTCCACGCCCTCCTCGACCATGTTCACCACGCGGTCGACCAGCAGGGCGTTGATCTCCACCTCCGGGTACAGGTCGAGGTATTCGGCGATCAGCGGGATGAGGAACAGCTCGCCGAACATCACCGGCGCCGTGACCGTCAGGCGCCCGCGCGGGCGCACGTGGCTGCCGGCGGCCAGCTCCTCGGCCTCTTCCAGCTCCAGCAGGATGCGCCGGCAATCCTCCACGTAGCGCCGCCCGGCCTCGGTGAGGCGCAGGCTGCGCGTGCTGCGGGCCAGCAGCAGGGTGCCGAGGCGTGCCTCCAGCGCCGCGATGGCACGGGTCACGCTGGGCGGCGAGAGGCCCACCAGCTTCGCGCCACCGGCGAAGCTCTGCGCCTCGGTCACCGCCAGCAGCACCTTCATTTCCTGGAACCTGTCCACCCTCACCGCCTGGCGTCGTGCCCTTTCCGAGAGGCCGCCAGCTTAGCGCCCAGGCCGGGGCGAAGACGAGAGACAGTGCAACCCGCACCAGGGCGCCGACCGGTGTGTAGGGTGGCTGGCGCTCTTTTCATCCACCAGGCGATCTTGCCGCCCGCACCGCCACCCACCTCGTGGGAGCACACTCATTCGCGATGGAATACCCGCCCATGCAGCAGCCCTGTGCCGGCGATGGGTCTTTCGCGGCTGAAGCCGCTCCCACAGGGGATGTGTAGGTTGGGGAAGCCCAACGTCGCGTGGCCAGGCATCGCTGTGCTGGGCCTCGCTGTGCTCGGCGCCAACCTGCAGCACCGGGCCTTTTGTAGGCCGGGTGCAACCCGACGCCGGCCGTGCACACAGCCGGCAGCTGCTTTACCATGCCGCGCCGAACTGCCATCGAGGCCCCCCATGAGCACGCCCACCTTCCGCAACGCCACCCTCTCCGACACCGACCGCTGCTACCAGATCGAGATCTGCGCCTATGAAGGCGACGAGGCCGCCACGCGGGAGAAGATCGCGACGCGCATCGGGCAGTACCCCGAGGGCTTCCTGATCCTCGAGCTGGACGGCGCGGTGGTCGGTTTCATCAACAGTGGCTGCGCCCACGAGGTGGTGATGTCCGACGAGGCGTTCAAGGAGCTGGTGGGCCACGACGCCGAGGCGCCGAACGTGGTGATCATGTCGGTGGTGATCGACCCGGCGCACCAGGGCAAGGGCCTGTCGTCGCTGCTGATGCGCACCTTCGTGCAGCGCATGCGCGAGAAGGGCAAGGCGACCCTCCACCTGATGTGCAAGGAACGCCATGTCGAGTTGTACCGGCGCATGGGCTACCGCTATGTGCAGCCTTCCTCGTCCGACCACGGCGGCATGGCCTGGCACGAGATGGTGATGGACCTGCGCATGGCGCCGTGACCCTGCACGAGGCCTGCCCGTGGTATTGCGCCAACGGGACGCGCTGTCGATTCCCGTCTTCCTCCACTCCCTCACGGGGCGGCAACGCCCGCCATGAAAACCTGAAATCGAAGGCTTGACCTTCAACTTCACTTGAACGTTAAGGTTTTTTCGCCCCTCCGGAACGGGCCCGTGGATTGGCTTCCCGGGCGCCACGGCACGGGCTCAACCATGACGCAGACAGTGGAGATCCAGAGACGATGAAACTCACAAGCATGGCGGTGATGGCGGGCGCGCTCCTCGGCGCCGTCGCGTTTTCCTCCTGGGCGGGCGATGCCGCCACGGCCCCGGCAGCCACCGCCACCACCCGCATCGCCGGCCAGGACGTCCCCGTGGTCGCGGGCGGGCTGTATGACCGCTACCACTCCAACCCGCCGCTCGAGGCCATCGCCGCCGAAGCGCCGGACATCGACCTGAGCTGGTTCAAGACGCTGCACAAGACCCGGGTGGATATAGGCTTCGAGTCCTATTCGCCGAACTTCTACTACCGCAACAGCCGGGTGACGGCGGTGTTCACCGCAGACCTGGAAAAGCTCCGCTCGCTGATGCCGGCCAAGGTGCTGGAACAGGTCCAGCCGCTGCAGGTGTGGCCCGGCCGTGGCCTGGTGGCGCTGACCGCCTACGCCTATCACTACTGCGACAACGACAGCTACAACGAGATCGCCCTGTCCATCGTCACCAACAAGCCCGGCAACGCCAACCTGGGCCCCATCACCCTGGTCGGCCAGTCGATGTCGCAGGACTTCTGGGGCTACGTGCTCAAGCTGCCGGTCAACACCGAGCTGGCGCGGGTGCGCGGCGTAGTCGGCTACAACCTGCCCAAGTGGCTGACCGGCATCGACTACCGGGAGAGCGACGGCTCGGTCATCTACGAGATACGCGACAGCCAGACGGGCCAGGTGGATGTGACCCTGGAGACCCGCAAGCTGGCCGACCTCTCCGATGAAATCGAGCTCGCCACCAGCAGCTTCACCAACCTCGACCACGAGGGGAAGCTGACCTATGGCTACGCGGTGTCGCGCCAGCAGCGCCACGCATCCAGCAGCGACGAGGACGCGGTGAAACTGGTGCTGGGCGACGGCAGCCTGTCCAGCTACATCAAGGAACTGCAGCTCGGGAAGATGATGAAGTACGAGTACGTGCCCGAGTTCCAGAGCGCGCTGTATGCACCGGCGCCCCTGGAAACCCTGCTGCAGGCCGAGTGATCGCCAGGCGCGCCCGGCCAGGGGTTTGGCCGGGCGCGTCTTCAGCAGGTCAGCGGGTCAGCTCGTAGGCGCACATGTTGACCGTCGAGGCCAGGTTCAGCGACTCGATGGCACCGCTGCCGGGGATGTTGAAGGGCCGGGCGTCGAGCGCGGTGAGTTGCTCACGCGGCACGCCGCGTGCCTCGTTGCCGAACAGGTAGCAGTCGAAGGCCTTGAAGGCGGCGGACTGCACCGGCTCGCCGTGCATGTCCAGGCAGGCGATGCGCTCGAAGCGGCTGCCGAGGGACTCCAGCGCCACATCCAGCTCCAGGGGCGCATGGAAGATGGCGCCCATGCTGGCGCGTACGACCTTGGGGTTGTAAGGGTCGACGCTGCCGGGGCTGAGCAGGCAGCGGAAACCGCCGAACCACGCCAGGGTGCGCAGGATGGTGCCGAGGTTGCCCGGGTCCTGGATCTCGTGCAGGTAGATGGCACGCTCGCCGGCGACCGGTGCCGGCGCGCACGCACCCGGCATCGGCACCAGCGCGATGATGCCCTGGGGCGTCTTGGTATCGGCCACCTGCGCCATCTGCCGGTCGCTGATCACGTGGGTCTCGAACGGGCTGTGCCAGTGCTCGTAGGCGGCGGTCACGTACAGCTGGCTGCGCAGCAGCTGCGGGTTGTGCTCGGCGGCCTTCTGCAATTCCAGCAGCAGGTGCTCGCCCTCCACCAGGAAGTGACCGAACTCGGCCCGGTACTTCTTCTGGTGGAGCTTCTTGATGTCGTCGAGTTTCATCGATGCGGCGCTCAGTGGCTGTGTGCGGACAGCAGCGACCTGGCCAGGGCTTCGGCCACCTTGATGCCGTCCACCCCCGCCGAGAGGATGCCGCCCGCGTAGCCGGCGCCTTCGCCGGCCGGGTACAGGCCCTTCAGGTTGAGGCTCTGCAGGGTCTCGTTGTCACGGGTGATGCGCACCGGCGAGGAGGTGCGGGTCTCGATGCCGGTGAGCACCGCGTCGGCACGGTCGAAGCCACGGATCTGCTTGCCGAACGCCGGCAGCGCCTCGCGGATGGCCTCGATGGCGTAGTCCGGCAGCGAGGGGGCGAGATCACCCAGGCGCACGCCGGGCTTGTAGGAGGGCTCCACCTCGCCGAACTCGGTGGACGGCACGCCACGGATGAAGTCGCCCACCAGCTGGCCAGGGGCGCAGTAGTCGCTGCCGCCCAGCTCGTAGGCACGGGATTCCAGGCGCTCCTGGAACTCCACGCCGGCCAGCGGGCCGCCGGGGAAATCCTGCTCGGGGTTGATGCCCACGACGATGCCCGAGTTGGCGTTGCGCTCGTTGCGCGAGTACTGGCTCATGCCGTTGGTGACCACGCGCCCCACCTCGGAGGTGGCCGCCACCACGGTGCCGCCCGGGCACATGCAGAAGCTGTAGACGGCGCGGCCGTTCCTGGCGTGGTGCACCACCTTGTAGTCGGCGGCGCCCAGCTCCGGGTGGCCGGCGTACTTGCCCAGGCGCGCCTCGTCGATCAGGCCCTGGGGGTGCTCGATGCGGAAGCCGATGGCGAAGGGCTTGGCCTCCAGGAACACGCCCTGGCGGTGGAGCATGCGGAAGGTGTCGCGGGAGCTGTGGCCCAGCGCCAGGACCACATGGCGGCTGTGCAGGGTCTCGCCATTGGCCAGCACCACGCCTTCGAGCTGGCCGTCGTCGATCAGCAGGTCGGTCACCTTGCTTTCGAAGCGCACCTCGCCGCCCAGGGCGATGATCTCCTCGCGCATGGTGGCGACCACGCCGGTGAGGCGGAAGGTGCCGATGTGCGGCTTGCTCACGTACATGATCTCTTCCGGCGCGCCGGCGCGGACGAACTCGTGCATCACCTTGCGGGCGTAGAACTTCGGGTCCTTGATCTGGCTGTAGAGCTTGCCGTCGGAGAACAGGCCGGCCCCGCCCTCGCCGAACTGCACGTTGGACTCGGGGGTGAGGACCTTCTTGCGCCACAGCGCCCAGGTGTCCTTGGTGCGGCTGCGCACGTCCTTGCCGCGCTCCAGCACGATGGGCCTGAAGCCCATCTGCGCGAGCAGCAGCGCCGCGAACAGGCCGCAGGGGCCGAAGCCCACCACCAGCGGGCGCTCGGCCAGCCCGGCCGGTGCCTGGGCGACCGGGTAGTAGCGGGTGTCCGGGGCAGGGCGGATGTTGTGGTCGTCGGCCAAGCGCGCCAGGATCGCCGCCTCGTCGCGTGCCTCCAGGTCGATGATGTAGATGAACAGGATGACGCTGTTCTTCTTGCGGGCATCGTAGCTGCGCTTGAAGACGGTGAAGCCCAGCAGGTCGGCGTCGCCGATACCCAGGCGCTTGACGATGGCCTTGCGCAGTTCATCGGGGGAGTGGTCGAGGGGCAGGGACAGTTCGTTGATGCGAATCATGGCGGTAATCCTGGCCGGTCAACCCGGCAAAGGAAGCAACAGGGGAAGGGTAAGGCGCGAATTGTACCCGCCGCCCCCGCCCCTGTCAGTGGCGGCCTGAGGATCGCGCGGAGGGCACCGCGCAGCCCGGCGCGGCACCCTCCCCGTCCGGCGAATTTAACCTGTGCGTCATTCTCGGCTTATAATCGCCGCCGCTTCGCACCCATGACCTTTCCTCTGCACCGCCCATGGGTTCGCTCCCCACCTTGATTTTCCGTGGTTGGCTCTAACATGAAACGATCCAAAAGCAGCCGCCGCTGGCTGGATGAACACGTCAACGACCCCTATGTGAAACGGGCCCAGAAGGATGGCTTGCGCTCGCGTTCCAGCTACAAGCTGATCGAGCTGAACGAGAAGGACAAGCTGATCCGCCCCGGCATGCTGGTCATGGACCTGGGCTCCGCCCCGGGCGGCTGGTCGCAGGTGGCCGGCAAGCTGGTGGGCGATACCGGGCGCGTCCTGGCCACCGACATCCTGCCGATGGACGGCCTGGACAACGTCGACTTCATCCAGGGCGACTTCACCGATGACGGCGTGTTCCAGCAGCTTCTCGACAAGCTCGACGGCCGCAGGCCCGACCTGATCGTCTCCGACATCGCCCCCAACATCAGCGGCGTCGCCGCCGCCGACCAGGCGTCCTCGATGTACCTGGTCGAGCTCACCCTCGACATGGTCCGCCAGGTGCTCAAGCCCAACGGCAACTACGTGGTCAAGGTCTTCCAGGGCGAAGGCTCCGACGAGTTCCTCAAGGACGTGCGCACCTCGTTCGAAAAGGTCTTCATCCGCAAACCGGAAGCCTCGCGTCCGCGCTCGCGGGAGGTCTACCTGGTGGGCAAGGGCTTCAAGGGCTGAGCCCGCTCCTTCGACCCTCGACGTTCGGCCAGCGCCCGGCCGGGCGTCGCCGAGCGGTGGCACGAGGCGGACGCGACATCCCGCACCGCTTCCCCCTCGCCGATCCCGGCCCTGTAGAATCGCCGCCCCTTTCAAAATGAGTGGACCATGCGCATCACCAACGGACGCAGTGCGACGGCCTGCGGGCTGGCGGCGATCCTCCTGTGGAGCACCGCCTCCGGCCTGATCCGCAGTGTCAGCGGATTCTTCGGCCCCATCGGCGGCGCCGCGCTGATCTACACCCTGGGCGCCCTCCTCGGCCGCCCGCGCCTGCGTGCTGGTTCGCGTTTCTACCTGGTCACCGGCTCGGCGCTGTTCGTCGCCTACGAAGTCTGCCTGTCGCTCGCCCTCGGTTTCGCCACAAGCAGCACCCAGGCCATCCAGCTCGGCGTGGTCAACTACCTGTGGCCGAGCCTCACCGTGCTGCTGGCCATCCTGATGAACCGCCAGCCGGCCCGCTGGCTGGTCCTGCCCGGCACGGCCATCGCGCTGTTCGGCATCCTCTGGGTGGTCAGCACCGACGGCCTGTCGTTGCCGAGCATCATCGCCAACGTGCGCTCCAACCCCCTCAGCTACAGCCTGGCGGCGGCCTGCGCCATCACCTTCGCCCTCTACTGCAACGTCACCCGGCGCTACGCCCGCGGTGAGAACCACGTGGCGTTCTTCTTCATCCTCACGGCGGGGGTGCTCTGGGTGAAGTTCGCCTTCGTCGGCGAGCCGCTGCCCGCCTTCATCCTGCGCGGCACCCTCGAACTGCTCGCCGCCGGCATCGCCATGGCCGGCGGCTACGCCCTGTGGAACATCGGCATCCTGCGCGGCAACCTCACCCTCCTGGCCACCGTTTCCTATTTCGCCCCGGTGCTCTCTTCCGCCTTCGCCGCGCTCTGGCTCGGCGCCAGCCTGACGCCGCAGTTCTGGCAGGGCGCGGTGCTGGTCACCGCCGGCTCGCTGCTCTGCTGGCAGGCGACGCGGTCGCGCAGCGGCGCGGGCTGATCGCGCTTCCAGCAACAGGTCGCCGGGCCCTAAGATGGCGCTCCACCACCGGCCAGGAGGCCACGATGAGCACCCAGGGAAACGACCGCAAGATCGACAACATCGAGTTCAACGTCAGCGACATCGCCCGCAGCAAGGCCTTCTACGGCGCTGCCTTCGGCTGGACCTTCGTCGACTACGGCCCCACCTACACCGAGTTCAGCGACGGTCGCCTCACCGGCGGCTTCACCACGGGCGAGGCGGTCCGCCCGGGTGGCCCGCTGGTGATCCTCTACGCCGACGACCTGGCGCAGGCCCAGGCCAGGCTGGAGGCAGCCGGCGCCCGCATCAGCCGCGAAGTGTTCGCCTTCCCCGGCGGGCGCCGCTTCCACTTCATCGACCCGGACGGCTACGAGCTGGCGGTGTGGTCCGCCGCGTGAGCAGAGCGCCCGGGCCGATCACCGTGCGGCCGATCGGAACCGGCGAATGGCGGACCTACCGCCACCGCGTCCGGCAACGACCGGGTGCTGTCGGCGCTGGCGGGCGATGGCCCCTGCGGCCTGCTCTGGTGCCGCCGCCCGGCCAGCGAGCCCGAGGCGGCCGACCTCCACCAGATGTGGGTCGACCCCGCCGTTCGCGGCCAGCAGCGCAGGGGGCTGCGCTGCTGGCCCAGGCCATGGAGCTGGAGCTCCCCGGCCTGGCGGGCTGAGCGCCAGGCCCGCTGGAGTCTCACTTCGCCTTGAGCTTCAGGTAGCTCTGGTGCATGTCCTTCGCCCAGCCATCGATCACACCCGTGACATCCGCCGGCTTGAGCACCTGGGCACTGTTCTCCAGCGGCGTGCCGATGCCCTTGCGCACCACCTGGGCGATCACCTTGTTGCTGCCGCCGTCGAGGAACTGCGCCTCGGTGGCCAGCTCGGTCTCCTGGTCGCGGATGCCGCTGGCGGTGCTCACCGCCGCCGCCACCAGCGCCACCGGGATGACCTCATAGGGCTTGAGCCCCTCGGTCTTGCTGCTCACCCCGGTGATCGCCGCACGCACGACGATGACGCCAGGCCCGGGCTTGGTGGCCAGCGACAGGCTGTTGCTGATTTCGCGCTTGAGCGCCATGTCGTAGTAGCGGGTGATGCCGTCCAGGGTGCTCTGGGGGATTTTCTCGGTGGCCTGGGGGCGTGGGTAGAACTGGGTGGGCTCGACGTAGACGGCGGTGTAGCGGCCGATGTCCACCTTGGGGTCGATCCAGCGCATCACTTGCGCGCCGGAGGGAGTGGTCGCCTCCTGCAGGCTGCCGTAACTGGAGAGGAACCCGGAATACTCATCCGGCTGGGTAACCGTACTCGAGCAGCCGACCAGCGCGGTGGAAAGCGCCAGCGCCACGCCCAACGCCAATGCATGTTTCATGGAAGACTCCTTGTCCGAGCAAGTTTGGGAAGGCTGGAAGCGTCGGCGACGTCCTCACGTCATCGCCACACGGGCACGCCACCGAAGGTCTCGCACGGATGTGAGGAGTCGGCCCCGGCGTCTCGCGCCGCCCCGCTCGAGTAAGAACACGAACGAAACGGTGGATGCCGGATTGACGCTAGCAGACTCCCACCAACTGCCAAGGCGGGGCGACCGAAACGCGCTTGCGACGGCGCCGCGGAGCGCCGGCACGCGGCGTCGCCCAGGCCTTCACAGGCCCGCGGGTGGTGGACGAATGCGTGGACCCCAGCTAGCGTCCAATCACTTCCCCGCGCATGGAGCCACCTGATGAACCGACTCAGAATCGCCCTGGCATCCGCTGCCCTGCTGGGCACCACCCTGGCACCCGGCCTCGCCAGCGCCGACGACATCGGCTTCGGCATTGGCCTGAGCTACGTCTTCGGCAGCCAGGGCGGCCTGTCCGTGGGGATCAAGGCCTTCTCCAACGACGAGGACAACGAAACGGTCGGCTCCCTCGGCCTGGACTATGTGGTGCAATCGGGCGCCTTGCGCCCCAATCTCGGCGTCAGCTACCAGGGCGAGGGTTACTTCAGCGGTGCGGACGTCGGCTACAACCTGGGCAGCCAGTCGTTCGACTTCGGCGTCGGCGCCGGCTGGTCGAACAGCGACGACGACCACAAGACCCCGGCCCCCGCCCCGGCACCGATTCTGATCTGATCGGCCACGCCGCCAGAACGAACCCCGCCTCGCGCGGGGTTCGTCTTTTCTGGCCGGTGCCGCCATGGCCCCCTAGCGCGAGGCCAGCGGTTCGAGGAAGCGCTCGCGCAACCGCGCGCGCAGGTCGTCGTCGATGCCGAGCCCGTCCCTGAGGAACCCCTCCACCGTCCCGTAGTCCTCGCGCATCGCCTGCAGTGCCGCCTGCAGGTACCGGGGCCGGACCTCCAGCAGAGGCTGCAGGATGGCAGGATCGGTACGCCCGGCGGAGGCCTGCCGGACCCGCTCGCCGATGCGCCGGTTCCTGTCCTCCAGGTACGGGTTGGAGGCCAGGTAGTCCTGCATCACCGTGCCTTCCGGCACGCCGAGCGCCAGCAGCAGGATGGCGGAGGCGAAGCCCGTGCGGTCCTTGCCGGCCGTGCAGTGATAGAGGACGGGCGTGCCCTGTTCGTCGAGCAGGCCATGCAGCCAGTCGCTGAAGACCTGCCGGTGCTCGCGGACGAAGCTCCTGTTGGCATCCACCAGCAGGTCATCCAGCCGAAGGTCGCCGACGTCCCCGCCGTTGATGCGCCGACTCAGCTCACGCACGTCGATGGTGCCCGCGCGCACCGGCATCTCCACCCGCAGGGCAGCCAGCTCTGGCGGCAGGCGATCGGGGGCGTCGTCGATCTCCTGGCGGCTGCGCAGGTCGACCAGGCGACGCAGTTGCAGGCGCTGCAGTTCCCGCTGGTCGGCCTCCTCGAGCGCATCGAGGGTGCCGGCGCGGTAGAGCAGGCCCCACTTCACCGTGCGCCCATCGGCAGTGCGATAGCCGCCCAGGTCCCGCAGGTTCGGGGCGCTGGGCAAGGCGAAGAGCCGCTGCGCCTCCCGCTCGGCGGCGGGCAGGTCACGGGCCAGCGGCAGGGTGGTGGCCTGGGCCAGGCCACAGAACAGCGCGAAGCTGAAAACCAGGCAGATCCGGGTCATTGCCATTGCTCCTCGGCGGGTCACTTGGCGCGCTTGCGCACGGTGGCGGGGGTGAAATCGCTGGCATCGTGGGCGAGCTCGGAAAGGCGTATCGGCGCGTGTTCGTTGGTCAGCCGATCCACCAGGTAGGCGCCGGAGATGAGGTCGTGGTAGACCGACGGCCCGGCCTGGTAGCTCTGGGTGTCGTAGGCGTAGAAGGTGGTCTGCAGGTTGGTGCGCCACAGGTAGTCGCGCGCGTCGTAGCTGTCGGCGAGCACGGCGCCCCAGGTGTCCTCGTCGAGGTAGAAGCGGCGCTTGGCGTAGATGTGCCGCTTGCCGGTCTTGAGCCGGGCCTCCAGCACCCACACCCGGTGCAGCTCGTAGCGCAAGGCGGCAGGGTTGGGATGGCCCAGGGTCTCGGTGAGGGCCGCCAGGCTCAAGGCCGGGTCGTTGATGCGGTAGTTGTGATAGGGGATGAACAGCTCCTTCTTGCCGAGCAGGGTCCACTCGTAGCGATCCGACGCCCCGTTGAACATGCGGCTGTCGTCGTTGACCCGCAGGCTGCCGCTGGCGCCGCTGGAGGGGTTGTCGTAGCCGACGTTGGGGGCCCGCCTGACGCGCCGGCTGCCGGGGTCGTACTGCCAGCTTTGCTGCGCATTGGCGAGGGGATCGACGAAGCCGTGGCCGAAGGTGATCTTGCCCAGCTCGCGGGTCGGCTCCAGGGTCTTGTACATGAAGTGGCTGAGGATGGGAGCCTCGACCTCCACGCGGGGGTTATCGGGGTTGGTCCACACGTTGAACGTCTGGTGATGTTGCACCTGGCGTGCCCGCTTGCCGTTGGCCAGGGTCACCACCAGCGTGTAGATCCCCTCCTCGCCGGGACCGCGCCCCTGGAGGGAGTGGTTGAGGATCAGCTCGTTGCCGCTGCGGGGTATCGGGAAAGGCGATCCGCCGAAGGCGCCGGTGACGCCATGGCCGTCCTCGGTCAGCTTTGCAGTACGGCCATTCTCACGGAGGTGGCGCTCGATGTTCTCGCTGGCACGGAAGTCGCGATGGCTCGGGTAGATGTCCATCCAGTAGCTCTGCGGATAACGCTTGAACAGCGCCACCTGGCCATCGCTCAAGCGCTCCTGGTACTGCCCGACGTTCTCGGCCGTGATGCGGAACAGGGGGCGCTCGGAGGCATAGGGATCGGGCTGGAGCGAGCCGCTGCCGGCGAAGTCGACATGCTCCGGCGCACCGCGCCAACGCCCGCTCCAGGCCGGGATGCTGCCGTCGGCATTGCCGGCTCGCTCCGCGCCCATGGGCGTGAGGTCCTGGTCGAGACGGGCCAGCTCGGCCTCGCTGAGAGCGGCCTCGGTCAAGGGGCTGAGGCCGATGGCGGCGGCGAGGAGCAGGTGACGCAGATCGGATTGGCGGGACATGGAAGGTCCTCCTGTCGTATGGGGTCGAAGGCGGTCAGAAGCTGTACTTGGCGCTGAAGGCGATGTGGTCGCGATCGGTCTGGGCGTTGTCGGCCGGGCTGCCGAGGTAGGCGTTGTAGCTCGCCTCCAGCGACAGGTTGCCGAGGTGCTCCCAGGTGGTACCGACGGACAGGCGGTTGCGACCCCGGCTATAGCTGCCGAGGGAGGACTTGCCGTTCACGCCCTGGTTGAAGGAAACCGGAATGGACAGGTCCCAGCCGGGCAGGACCTCGATGTAGCGCGCGCTGGCCCTCAGGGTGTAGCCCCATGCCGAGCGGTCGTTCCACAGCTCGTCGCTGGCGGCGCGCCCGGCCAGGTGCGCGCTGTCGTTGTCGAGCACGCGGTTGTAGCCGACCTCGCCGTTGAGGGTGAAGTTGTCGGCGAACGGCGTGTGGCCGAAGCCGTGGGTCACCGACAGCAGCGCCTGGCCGGTGCGGCCCCGCGCGGTGTGTCGGGCGCCGCCGATGTTCACCGCCAGCGGCAGGTGGTTCTGCACGCTGATCTCGCCATTGACGTTGGTGTCCACCACCACGGTCGCGAAGCTCGCGCCGTAGAGGTCGATGTCGTCGAAGTAGCGGGCACGGTAGGTGCCGCGCCTGCTCAGGTTGTCCACCACCGGCGTCTTGGCGTGGTAGCGCAGGCGGTAGACGCCGAACTCGGTGTTGTTCAAGCGCTCGGCGACGTAGCGCAGGGCCAGGCCGAACTGGCCGCTGTCGCCGGGCTCGTCGTCACGCAGGCGCTGCAACTTCCCGGTGGAGTTGCTGAAGCCGCCCTTGTCGATGAGGTCGGTGGTGGAGAAATAGTTGCCGACCGCGCTGAGTCGGGTCTTCTTCCACTCGTACTGGTAGTAGGCCTGCAGGTCGAGCGTTTCGGTGAGGCCGAAGGAGGCGAACAGCTGGCCCACCGGCAGGGTGCGCTCCTTGACCTCGACACCCGGCACGTTGGACTTGGTGGCATCGAAGGGGCTCATGGCCGAGGCGACACCGTTGCCGTTGTAGACGCTTTCGCCCCAGTAGACCACCTGCCGCCCGAGCCGCAGGTTGAGCGGCCGTCCGTCGATGTGCCAGGTGCCGTAGAGGTAGCTGTCGAGCATCTCGAAACCACCGCCATGGGCGTCGCGGGTCTGCGAGGAGAAGCGGTCGGGGCGCGAGCACTGCCCGGCGGCGAGGCAGTTGGAGGTGCCCGTACGGTTGTCGTTGCCACGGTGGTAGACGTCGTCGTAGTAGGCGCTGCCACGGATGAACAGGCCGAAGTCCTTGCGGTAGCTGATGTCGGCGTCGCTGACGATGCCCAGGCGGTGGCTGATCAGGCTGCCGCGCTTGAAGGCGTTGTTGCCGTCGTTGCCGTTGGCGTTGTCGTTGCCGCCCAGGGCGTGGGCCGGCTTCTCCGTACGCCAGGCCAGCCCGTAGGAGATCACGTGGCTGGCCTGGATCCTCACCTCGTCGCCGGGTTCCAAGAGCGCCGCAGCGGCAGTGGTGCTGGCCAGCAGCAGGCCGGCCAGGGCCGGAAGGTTGAAGCACGCTGTTGTTGTCATTGTTGGCCTCCAGCCCGGTTGGCGAGATGCCGCCGGGCTCAGTCATGGGGGAGGCCACTATCGAAACGAGAGGCGGGGCCGGTCATAGTCCGTTGGGACTAGGCTCGCCCTTCACGGTCCCTGGTGGGCGAGGCACCGGGCGCGGCCGAACGTCACGGCGCAGAGCGGCGCGAGGCGATCCGCGCGTGTCCCCGGGCCGGGCGAGCGAGGCACCGTCGTACGGAGGCCCGGGCCATTTCCACGGCAGGAAGCGCCCATCCGCGCGCGCCGCATCGGAGCCCGTCGAACGCCCGCCGCGCAACGTTTGCGTAAGGTTCGCAAACGCCCCGTAAAGCCTGCGTAACGACGCGAGACAGGGCCTCGGCTTACTGCTTAATTGAGGCGCACCACCTCTCAAGCGGGCCCGTGAAGATGTCTTCGGTTCAAGCCAGTCTCAGCAGCATCCCCCCCGACTCCATCCAGGCCGTCGGCCTCGCGCAGGGCCTCCTGCAGCGGCGCAACGGCGGCCAGGTGCTGATCATCGTCGAGCGCAAGGAGGACTGGTCCTCCTACATCCCCAGCGAGGAAATGCTCACCGCGCGGGAGTACCTCGAGCAGTCGCGGGGCGGCGAGCTGGACAAGAAGGTCCAGGTCATCAACCTGTGCCGCCACTACAAGTACCTGGGCCACGGCTACTACTGTTCGCTGCTGGCCGAGGCACGCGGGCACAAGGTCATCCCCTCGGTGCGCACCATCAGCGAGCTGGCGCGCAAGTCGCTCTACGGCCTGGCCCTGGACGACCTGGAGAAATCCCTGGAGCTCGCCCTCGCCCAGCACCCCTGCGCCAACACCGAAGGCTTCACCCTGAGCCTGTACTTCGGCCGCACCGACTTCGAACCGCTGCAGGAGATCGCCCGCCAGCTGTTCGAGGCCTTCCCCTGCCCCATCCTGCTGGTGGACTTCCGCAAGGGCGAGACCTGGCGCATCGCCGGCCTGCGCACGGGCTCCCTGCACAAGCTGCGCGAGGACCAGGAAGACCTCTTCGCCAGCGCCCTCGACGGCTTCAACCGCAAGGTCTGGCGCCTGCCGCGCTCGCGCCAGGTGTCGCGCTACGACCTGGCCATCCTGCACAACCCGGACGAGCCGCTGCCGCCGTCCAACGCCCTGGCCCTGGAGAACTTCGTGCGGGTCGGCAAGCGCCTGGGCATCGAGGTCGATCTGATCGAGAAGAAGGACTATTCACGCCTGGCCGAGTACGACGCACTGCTGATCCGCGAGACCACCAGCGTCGATGACCACACCTACCGCTTCGCCAAGAAGGCCGAGAGCGAGGGGCTGATCGTGATGGATGACCCGGCCTCGATCCTGCGCTGCACCAACAAGGTGTTCCTCACCGACCTGCTGCGCAGCCACGGCCTGAGCATGCCGGCCACGGAGATCCTCTACCGCGACAACCCCCAGGAGCTGGAGAAGATCGGCGAGCGGCTGGGCTTCCCCCTGGTGCTGAAGATCCCCGACGGCTGCTTCTCGCGCGGGGTGATCAAGGTGGAGAACCTGCAGCAGCTGCGCGAGGCCAGCGCCGGGCTGTTCGAGCACTCGGTGCTGCTGCTCGCCCAGGAATTCCTCTTCACCGAGTACGACTGGCGCATCGGCATCCTCAACCGCCGGCCGATCTTCGCCTGCCAGTACTTCATGTCCAAGGGGCACTGGCAGATCGTCAACCACAAGGCCCAGGGCACCGAGGTCATCGGCGAATGCCGCACCCTGCCGGTGGAGCGCGCACCCAAGGCAGTCGTGGAACTGGCGCTGAAGACCGCCAACCTGATCGGCGACGGGCTCTACGGCGTCGACCTCAAGGAGGTGGACGGCAGCGTCAAGGTCATCGAGGTCAACGACAACCCCAACCTCGACGCCGGCATCGAGGACGCCCACCTGCGCGACGAGCTCTACAGCCTGGTGCTGGAAGACTTCATCCGCCGCCTCGAACTCAAGCGCCGCGGCGGCGCCAACTGAAGGAGCGCGGCCCATGCGCCAGAGCTACAGGCTGATCGACGGCACCCTGCGCCCCTGCACGGACGAGGAAGCGCCGCTGCACCTGTGCATCGCCCCCGAGGCCGAGGAGCTGGAGTGGCTGCGCAGCCGCTTCGGCCTCGACACCCACGCCCTGGCCTCGGCCCTGGACCCGGACGAGGTGGCCCGCGTCGAATTCCGCGCCGGCTCGCTGTTCCTCATCTGGAAGCGCCCGGAGAACTACTCCGGCGGCGAGCGCTTCGCCTTCGAGGTCTCCTCCTTCGGCATGCTGCTGGAGGAGCGCCAGCTGGTGCTGATCTCCCACGCCGACTCGCTGCTGGGCGGCCTCACCGGGCGCCATGACCTGCACCAGCCGCTGGATGTGCTGCTGGCCATCCTGCTGGGCAACATCCACCACTATGAAGGCCACCTCAAGGTGATCAAGATGGTCGCCCGCGAGCTGCAGCAGCGCTTCAACCAGAGCCAGCACAATCGCCACCTGCTGCAGATGCTCGGCCTCAGCGAAAGCCTGGTGTATTACCTCAACGCCATCCACGGCAACGGCGCGGTGCTGGCACGCCTGCGCAGCCAGGGCGAGCGCCTGGGCTTCCCCCCGGCGAGTCTGGAACTGCTCGACGACCTGATCATCGAGAACGAGCAATGCATCAAGCAGGCGGAGATCTACTCCTCGGTGCTCGCCGGCCTCATGGAGGCACGCGGCAGCCTGCTGAACACCACCATGAACGAGATGCTGCGCAAGCTCACCCTGATCAACGTGGTGTTCCTGCCGCTGAACCTGATCGCCGGCATCGGCGGCATGTCCGAGTTCAGCATGATGACCGCCGCCGTGCCCTGGTGGCTCTCCTACCCGCTGTTCGTCCTCGCCCTCACCGTGCTGGCGGGCCTGATGCTGCTGGCCCTGCGCCGGCTGGTGGCCGCCGGCTCGGCGCCGCCCGGCTGACGCACGCTCCCGACCCCAACGCCACCGGGCATCCCGCACCTGTGGCGGCACCCACCAGAAGGAAACCCCATGGAACCCCTGCACATCGCGTTCGGCGTGCTCGCCGCCATCGTCGCCCTGAGCATCACCATCAACTACGTCGACAGCCGCATGAAGCCCGGCGACATCGCTCGCCAGGCCCGCGACAAGGCACCTCGACGCACACCGCGCCGCTGATCATGCGCGTGCCGGGAAGCCCCATGGACTTCAGCTTTCGCGATGCCCGTCCCGACGACCTCGACGCCCTGCTCCACCTGGAGAACCAGTGCTTCGAGCAGGATCGCCTGTCACCGCGCAGCTTCCAGTGGATGATCAGCCGCGCCCACGCCAGCCTGGCGGTGGCCGAGGCCGCCGGCCAGGTCATGGGCTACGCGCTGCTGCTGTTCCACCGCGGCACCTCGCTGGCCCGCCTGTACTCCATCGCCATCGCCCCCGACGCCCGTGGCCATGGCCTGGGCAAGGCGCTGCTGGCGGAGGCGGAGCGCCGCGCCCGCGACCACGACTGCGCCTACCTGCGCCTGGAGGTGCGCCCGGACAACCACCCCGCCATCGCCCTCTACGAGCGGGTCGGCTACCGCCGTTTCGCCTGCATCGACGACTACTACGAGGACCACGCCCAGGCGCTGCGCTACGAAAAGCGCATCGTCCAGCGCCCGCTCGATGCCGCGCGGGCGGTGCCCTACTACCAGCAGAGCACCGAGTTCACCTGCGGCCCCGCCTGCCTGATGATGGCCATGGCCGGCCTGCAACCGGGGCGCCCGCTCACGCGGCGCGAGGAAGTGCAGCTCTGGCGTGAGGCGACCACGGTGTTCATGACCTCCGGCCACGGCGGCTGCAGCCCCCAGGGGCTGGCCCTGGCCGCCTGGCGCCGGGGCTTTCGCGTGCGCCTGCAGGTCAGTGTCGCAGGCCCCTTGTTCCTCAGCGGCGTGCGCAGCGAAGGCAAGCGCGAGGTCATGCGCCTGGTGCACGAGGCCTTCTGCGACGAGCTGCGCGCGAGCGACGTCGAGCAGGTGCCCGCCAGCCGCCAGGACCTGCCCGCGCAACTCGCCGAAGGCGGCCTGCCGCTGGTGCTGATCAGCAGCTACCAGCTGACCCGCACCAAGGCCCCGCACTGGGTGCTGGTCACCGGCTGCGACGAGGATTTCGTCTACCTCCACGACCCGGACATCGACCACAGCCGCCACCGCCAGGCGCTGGACTGCCAGCACATGCCGGTGAGCCATGCGCGCTTCCAGCGCATGCGCCTGTTCGGCGGCAACAAGCTGCGTGCGTCCGTCGTCCTCTACCCGCCCACCGACGCTCACGCCCCCAGGCGCAGCGACAGTTCCACGTCCTCGGCGAAGGGCACGGAGAGGTAGCCGCTGCCCGCCTCGCGCACCCGCGCCAGGTACTCGGGGCTGTGCTCGGCGTTGTCGGCGATCACCAGCGCGCCGGGGCGCAGGCGGCTTTCCACCAGGGCGAGAATCTCCGGGTAGAGCGCCTTGGCACCGTCGAGCAACAGCAGGTCGATGGCCTCGGGCAGGTCCCGCGCCAGGGTGCGCAGCGCATCGCCCACGCGGAACTCCACCAGGTCCTCCAGCCCGCCGGCGGCGAGGTTGCCACGGGCCCGCGCCACCTTGGTGGGTTCGAACTCGCTGGTGATCAGCCGGCCGCCGCCGTTGTCGCGCAGCGCGGCGGCCAGGTGCAGCGTGGAGATGCCGAAGGAGGTGCCGAACTCGACGATGGTCCGCGCACCGCTGCTGCGCGCCAGCATGTACAGCAGGCGGCCGGTCTCGCGGGAGACGGGCAGCGCCACGTCCTTGAGGCGAGCGTAGAACTCGCGGTATTCGGTCTTGCTCCGCATCAGCCTCGCCACTTCGCCTTCGGCAAGCTCGGCAAGGCTCGGCCCCAGTGCCTGCCAGGCCGTGTCGGCCTCGGCGAACAGGCGGTCCAGCAAGGCGGTGAGGGCGGGTTGGGTCAGGGTGTTCATGCAAGGTCTCCAGGCTTCGTTGAGCGCAGCGTCGGCGCCGGAATAGAATGCGATCAATCCGTCAGGTCTTACTATTCGCATTGCCAGGCCCCGCCATGACCGAACGCCAGAACCCGCGTATCTCCTCGCGCAAGCAACCCCAGCAGGCCCGTTCCACCGAGCTGGTCGCCACCATCCTGCAGGCCGCTATTCAGGTTCTGGCCAAGGAGGGCGCGCAGCGCTTCACCACGGCGCGGGTGGCCGAGCGCGCCGGCGTCAGCGTCGGCTCGCTGTACCAGTACTTCCCCAACAAGGCGGCCATCCTGTTCCGCCTGCAGAGCGACGAGTGGCGCCAGACCAGCGAACTGCTGCGCAGCATCCTCGAAGACCTCGCCACCCCGCCGCTGACGCGCCTGCGCACCCTGGTCCACGCCTTCCTCCGCTCCGAATGCGAGGAAGCCGACATGCGCATCGCCCTCGACGACGCCGCCCCGCTCTATTGCGACGCCCCCGAGGCCCGGGAAGCCAAGGCCGCGGCCGGGCGCATCTTCGAAACCTTCATGGAGGAGGTACTGCCTGCCGCCCCGGACGCCACCCGGACCCTGGCCAGCGAACTGATCACCACCACCCTCGGCTCCGTCGGCAAGCAATTCTCCGAGCGCCCGCGCACGCAGGAGGAGATCGAACGCTACGCCGACGCCATGGCCGACATGTTCAGCGCCTACCTGCAAGCGGCCGCTGCGCGGGGATAGGGGAAATGGCGGCGCTGCGGGCATGAGCGCTGCGTCGGGTGGATGCCGCTCTTCGCATCCACCAGGCGGTGTCGGCCCCCGGCACGCAGCCCACGCCATGCACGAGCATGCGGTGCACTTCCGGATGAGCCGATGGGCACCGGACGCTGGGCCGAAGTCCAACTTGCAAGTACCGGACAGGCAACTTCCGCCCCTCGACCGGTCGCGCCCGTACATGCACTCGAAGTTGCCACGCCCGCTGCGCGAATTGCCCAGGGAACATTGCCCCGACTGCAACTTCCACAGTGCCTATTCCATATCGATATGGCCTGCATCGTACTGTTGTATTGGTGGCGCGAGAGTTCGCTTGGATAGCATCGGCGCACGTTTCCTGCCGATGAGAACAATAAGGTGAATTTAGGAAAGATCATCAGCCGCAGTGCGCTGTACTGGCCCGACCACGAAGCGCTGATCGACAGCCGGCAACGCGTCACTTTCGCCCAGCTCGAACGCCGCACCAACCGCCTGGCTTCCGGCCTCCTGGCCCTCGGCCTGGCCGAGGGTGCGCACGTGGCGATCCTGGCGCTCAACCGCGTCGAGCTGGTGGAGGCCGAGGTGGCCTTCTACAAGGCCGGCATGGTCAAGGTGCCGATCAACGCCCGCCTCTCCCTGGACGAGATCATCCAGGTGCTCGACGACTCCCACAGCCAGGCGGTGATCGCCGACGGACGCTTCGCCGCCGCGCTGCATGCCCGCCGTGGCGAGCTGCCGCGCCTGCGCCTGATCGTCTCGCTGGACGATGTCGCCGGCGACGCCGACTACGCCAGCGTGCTGGAGCGCGGCAGCGAGACCCCGGTGCATTGCGACCCGGCCGACGACGCCCTGGCGGTGCTGCACTACACCTCCGGCAGCTCCGGCGTGCTCAAGGCCGCGATGCTCTCCTTCGGCAACCGCAAGGCGCTGATCCGCAAGAGCATCGCCAGCCCCACCCGCCGCGCCGCGCCGGGTGACGTGATGGCCCACGTCGGCCCCATCACCCATGCCAGCGGCATGCAGATCATGCCGCTGCTGGCGGTGGGCGCCTGCAACCTGCTGCTGGAGCGCTACGACGACCAGTTGCTGCTGGAGACCATCCAGCGCGAGCGGGTGACGCGCCTGTTCCTGGTGCCGGCGATGATCAACCGCCTGGTCAACGTCCCCGGCGTCGAGCGCTTCGACCTTTCCAGCCTGCGCCTGGTGATGTACGGCGCCGCGCCCATGGCACCGGCCCTGGTCAGGCGCGCCATCGCCCTGTTCGGGCCGATCCTCGCCCAGGGCTACGGCGCCGGCGAGACCTGCTCGCTGGTCACGGTGCTGACCGAGCGCGACCACCTGATCGAGGGCGACGACCACAGCCGCCTGGCCTCCTGCGGTCGCTGCTACTTCGAGACCGACCTGCGCGTGGTCAACGAGGATTTCGAGGACGTGCGCCCCGGCGAGATCGGCGAGATCGTGGTCAAGGGCCCGGACATCATGCAGGGCTACTGGCAGGCACCGGAGCTCACCGCCGAGGTGATGCGCGACGGCTACTACCTCACCGGCGACCTGGCCCGGGTGGATGAGCGCGGCTACGTCTTCATCGTCGACCGCAAGAAGGAAATGATCATTTCCGGCGGCTTCAACATCTACCCCACCGAAGTGGAGCAGGCGCTCTACACCCTGCCCCAGGTGTTCGAGGCGGCGGTGGTCGGCGTGCCCGACGAGCAATGGGGCGAGGCGGTGCGCGCGGTGATCGTGCTCAAGCCCGGCGAGAGCCTCAGCGCCGAACAGGTCATCGAACACTGCGGACGCTCCCTGGCCGGCTTCAAGAAGCCGCGCGCGGTGGACTTCGTCCCGGAACTGCCGAAGAACCCCAACGGCAAGGTCGTGCGCCGCCTGATCCGCGAAGCGTACTGGCAGAACAGCGAACGACGGATCTGACGGGAGACACGCAATGATCGAACCAAGCGAAAAGGCCGCGCGCATCATCGCCGGCGTCCAGGCCTTCGTCCGTGACGAGCTGGCCCCGCTCGCCGAGCGCGAAGGCATCCTCTGGGGCGAGCCGGTGCCCCGGCCACTGCTGCGCGACATCTGGCGCCGCTCCTGCGAACTGGGCTTCTACAACGTGATGCTGCCCGAAGCCCTGGGCGGTGCCGGGCTCAACGTCGCCGAGCTGTGCGCGGTCAAGGAAGCGGCGGTGCTCACCGGCTCGCCCCTGGCCCCCCACGTGCTGGGCGAGCTCTCCGGGCCGCCGCGCATCGGCCACCTGTTCCGCGTGGCCAGCGAGCACCAGGTCGAGGCCTTCCTGCGCCCGGTCTGCCGCGCCGAGAAGGCCGTGTGCTTCGCCCTCACCGAGGCCGAGGCCGGCTCCGACGCCACCGCCATCACCACCGAGGCGCGCCTGGAGGGCGATCACTACGTGCTGCGCGGTGCCAAGCGCTACATCTCCGGTGCCTCCTATGCCGACCTCGCCGTACTGCTCGCGGTCACCGGCCCCGGCCGTGGCCCGCAGGGCATCTCGGCGTTCTTCGTCGACCTCGCCGCGCCCGGCGTGCGCGTGGACAGCGACTATGCGGTGATGTCCGGCGGCGGCGCCCATGGCGACATCGTCCTGGAGGATGTGCGCGTGCCGGTGGCCAACCGCATCGGCGGCGAGGGCGAAGGCTTCAGGCTGGCCATGGGTCGCATCACCCTCAACCGCCTGCTGCACTGCCCCACCATGCTCGGCATGGCCGGCCTGGCCTTGCAGCTGTCGCTGGACCACGCCCGCACTCGCAAACAGTTCGGCCAGCCCATCGCCATGTTCCAGGCGGTCAACCACATGCTCGCCGACATGGCCACCGAGCTCTATGCCGCGCGGGCCATGATGTACGCCACGGCGGCCAGCAACGATGCCGGCGGCGACATCAAGGTGCAGGCGCCGATGTGCAAGCTGTACGCCTCGGAGACCGCCTTCCGCATCATCGACAAGGCCGTGCAGGTGCATGGCGGCGCGGGGCTGATCAAGGGGCATCCCGTCGAGTGGCTGTTCCGCGCCAGCCGCATGATGCGCATCCTCACCGGCACCAGCGAGATCCAGCGCAACACCATCGCCAAGGGCATCCTGATGCCGGGCTGAGCCCCGACGCGCACTCCCGGGGGCGCGTCGGCCACGAATCCGGCCGCCCCCGTGGGCTGCGCCCTTGCGCGTTTTCCGCCCTGCACGGCCCCGGGCCGTCGCAGCCCCGTCCGCCAGGGAAGCCGGACGGGCCTTCCAGAACAAGAACAACGAGAGTCCCCATGACCCGAGAAGACACTGCCTTCCGCCCCGGCCCCGCCTGGACGATCGCCTTCCTGCTGGCCTTCATGATGCTGGTCAACTTCCTCGACAAGGTCGTCATCGGCCTGGTCGCCGTGCCCATGACCGAGGAACTGGGCCTGTCACCCACCGAGTTCGGCCTGATCGGCGGCGCCCTGCACTGGCTCTTCGCCGCCTCTGCGGTGGTCGGCGGCTTCCTCGCCAACCGCCGCCCGACCCGCACCCTGCTCCTGGGCATGGGCCTGTTCTGGGCGCTGATCCAGCTGCCCATGCTGATGGCCAGCTCGCTGTGGATGATCGTCGCCTGCCGCGTGCTGCTCGGCATCGGCGAGGGCCCCGCGTCCCCCGTGGCCACCCACGCCCTGTACAAATGGTTCCCCGATGACCGCCGCAGCCTGCCGGTGGCCCTGCTGCACTCCGGCAGCGCCATGGGCCTGCTGGTGGCCGGCGCGATGATCCCCTGGGTCAGCCTGCACTACGGCTGGCGCACCAACTTCGCCGTGCTCGCCGTGATCGGCCTGGTGTGGTGCGGGCTGTGGCTGCTGCTGGGCCGCGAAGGCACGCTCGACTCCCTGCGCCGTGGCCAGCTGGCGACGCCCGACGCCCACCGCCTGCCCTACCGCCGCCTGCTCGGCGACCCCAGCGTGCTGGGCAACTACCTCTGCCATTTCGCCGCCAACTGGTCGCTGGCCCTGACCCTGACCTGGGTGCCCAGCTACCTGCAGGTCGGCCTGGGCATGGACCCGCTGCGCACCGGGCACATGTTCGTGCTCTTCGTGGTGGTCACCACCCCGCTCAGCCTGTTCATGGCCTGGGTGTCCCAGCGCCTGCTGCGCCGCGGCCTGCCCTCGCGCCTGGCGCGTGGCGCCTTCGTCTCGGGCTGCCTGATCGCCGGCGGGCTGTTCTCCGCCTCGCTGATGCTGGAGCTGCCGGTCGCGGTGCGCATCGTCAACCTGACCCTCAGCGGCGGCCTGGCCCTGGTGATGTATTCGGTGGGGCCGGCGATGCTCGCCGAGTTCACCCCGGCCAGCCAGCGCGGCGGCATCCTTGCCATCGGCAACGCCGTGGCCTCGCTGGCGGGTCTCTCGGCGCCGGTGGTCACCGGCCTGCTGGTGAGCGGCGCCGGCGCCGCCCATCCGCAGGGCTATGCCCAGGGTTTCCTGGTCTGTGGCGCGGTGCTGGTGGTGGCGGGCCTGGTCGGCCTGGTGACCATGAACCCGCAGCGCTCGCGGGAGCGCCTGGCTCAGGAAGAGACGTCGGCCGCCTGCTCGCGGGCCTGATCGCCCTCGGCGCCGCGCTCGATCAGGGCGCCGCGCCAACGTCCGCTGGTCACCGCCTCCACCAGCAGCGAACGCACCAGGTCACGCATGCAGGAGGCCGCGAAGGACAGCGGCCGGTGCACCGAATAGGCGATGGACACGGTGCGGGTGATGCGCGGCTCGACGATCAGCCGCGCCGTGGTCGGCTGGAACAGCTCCAGCAGCGGCGGCCAGTTGCTGATGGTCGCAGCCAGTCCGCTGCGCACCAGGCTGGCGATGCCCGGCGTCGACTGTTGCTCGTAGGCCACGTTCAGCACCACCCCCGCCTCCATCGCCGCCTGCTCGATGCGCCGCCGCAGGTGCAGCGCCCGGGGCGCCATCACCAGGCGCGTGGCACCCGCCTCGGCGAGGCTGATGGGCGCCTCCGCCCCCTCGCCGTGCCCCACCCAGTAGAGGTCCTCGACGAAGATCGGCTCGGCGGCCACGTGCTGCAGTTCCTCGGCATTGGGCAGCACGCCGAAATCCACCTTGCCCAGCTCGATGGCCTGGCCGCCCTCGCGGGTCAGCCCGTCGCACACCGTCAGGGCGATGCTGGGGAATTTCTCCGCCGCCCGGGAAATGATCTCCGGCAACAGCAGCGCCGAGGCCGTCGCCGGGATGGAGATGGACACATGGCCCTTGGGATCGCCCCGCGTTGACGTCAGTTCGTCCTTCACCGAATCCAGCTTCTGCACCACCGAGCGCGCCACCTCGTAGAGCTGGCGCCCGGCGTCGGTGAGCGCCACGCCGTCGTGCTGGCGCTCCAGCAACTGCAGCTCCAGCTCGCTTTCCAGCAGGCCGATCTGGCGGCTCAGCGCCGGCTGGGCGATGTAGGCCCGGCGTGCGGCAGCGGAGAAGCTCCCGGCTTCGGCGATGGCGATCAGGTAGCGCAGCTGTTTGAGGGTCATGCGGTTCTCACTGGGTATGCCGAAGCGTTATGGCAACTATCCGAAGACACTATTTGTGGGCCTTTTCGAGGGCACCTAGTATCGCCGAAACATAAGGACGAAGGGAGTAGCCAATACACTTGAACGCCCGCGCATAACAATAAGAACCGTTGTTTCGACCCCTCTTGAAGTTCGAACAACCCCACCGCCGAATTAGGATGGGTTCGTTATAAACGGGCCGGGGTCCTTATTGCCTGAACAACTTCGGAACTTATTGTCCCTGCGCGTGAAACCGACTGTTCACTCGACAACAAAGAGGATAATGAGTGATGAGATCCACGTTGCACGGCATCATCAAACCGCCTTACCTGCTGACCCTCCTGAGTTGCATGATCGGCAACGCCATGGCCGTCGATTTCCAGTTCGGCGACCTCGAAGGCCAGCTCGATTCCTCGCTGTCCATCGGCACCAGCCTCTCCACCGCCAACCCCGACCCGAAACAGCTGCAGAGCGCCACCGGCGATGACGGCCGGCGCAACTTCCGTTCCGGCGACGCCTTCTCCGGCATCTTCAAGGGCAGCCACGACCTGGAGCTGCGCCACGGCGACGTCGGCCTCTTCCTGCGCGGCAGCTACTGGTACGACACCGTGCTGCGCGACCAGAACCAGCGCTTCAAGAACGTCGAGGACGACAACCGCAAGCGCTCGGCGAAGACCGCCGGCGCCGAGCTGCTCGACGCCTTCCTCTACTACAACTACGCCATCGCCGAGCAGCCGGGCTCCGCGCGCCTCGGCAAGCAGGTGGTGAACTGGGGCGAGAGCACCTTCATCCAGGGCGGCCTCAACGTGATCAACCCCTTCAACCTCTCGGCGCTGCGCCGCCCGGGTTCCGAGGTGAAGGAGGGCCTGGTGCCGGTGAACATGTTCTACCTCTCGCAGAACCTCACCGACTCCCTCTCCGGCGACGTCTTCTACCAGCTCGACTGGGAACAGACCCAGCTGGACAACTGCGGCACCTTCTTCTCCAGCAACGACTTCCTCGCCGACGGCTGCAACGGCCTCGACGTCGGCGCCAACCTCACCGGCAACGCGTCGGCGGTGGCCGGCCTGACGCCCTTCGGCGTGAACCTCACCGAGGAAGGCATCCGCATCCCCCGGGCCCAGGACCAGGACGCCCGCAACAGCGGCCAGTGGGGCCTGTCCCTGCGCTGGTTCGCCGCCGCCCTGGACACCGAGTTCGGCGCCTACCTCGCCAACTACCACAGCCGCCTGCCCTACATGGGCACCTTCAGCAGCCCCTACTTCACCAACACCGCCTTCGCGCCGCAGCTGTGCGCCAACCTCGGCGTGCCGCTGGCCAACTGCGCGGCCTTCCTCGCCGGCAACACCGGGCAGACGCTGGCCGGCGCGCTGCGCATGGGCACCTCGCAATACAGCGCGCAGTACCCGGAAGACATCCGCCTCTACGGCCTGTCGTTCTCCACCAACCTGGCCACCGGCACCGCGCTGCAGGGCGAGATCAGCTACCGGCCGAACATGCCGATCCAGCTCAACGGCACCGACATCATCCAGTCGCTGCTGAACAACGCCTCGCGCTCGCCACTGATCGCCGACGGCACCCGCGCGGCACAGAACGGCGCGCTGTTCGACGGCTACCGCCGCAAGGAAGTGACCCAGGCCCAGGTCACCGCCACCCACTCCTTCGCCCAGATCCTGGGGGCGGACCAACTGGTAGTGGTGGGCGAAGCCGGCGCCACCTGGGTCGGCGGCCTGGAAGGCACCTACGGCCCGCGCTACGGCCGCAGCGGCACCTTCGGCAGCGGCGTGCTGGCCAACAACGCCGTGTGCCTGTCGACCTCGCGCACGCCACAGCACTGCAACGACAAGGGCTACCTCACGCGCTTCTCGTGGGGCTACCGGATGCGCGCAGCGCTGAGCTACCCCAACGCGGTGGCCGGCATCGACCTGCGCCCCAACCTGTCCTGGCAGCACGACGTGGACGGCAACGGCCCCGGCGAGGGCTCGGCCTTCAGCGAAGGTTCCAAGGCCATCAGCGTCGGCCTCGATGCCTCGCTGAACAACACCTACAACGCCAGCCTGGCGTACACCGACTACATCGACGGCGACTACGGCACACGCGGCGACCGCGACTACCTGTCCATCAGCGTCGGCGTCAACTTCTAAGCGGAGTCCAGCATGAAACCCACCCACCACTGCCTGACCCATGGCGGCGCCCTGCTCTGCGCCCTCCTCCTGGCCGGCCACGCCGGCGCCGCCGTCACGGCCGCAGACGCGGCCCGCCTGCAGGGCGAGCTCACCCCCATCGGCGCCGAACGCGGCGCCAGCGCCGACGGCCGCATCCCCGCCTGGGACGGCGCCGCCGCCAACCCGCCGCTGGCGAGCAACGGCACGCCCAGCGACCCCTACGCCGGCGAGAAGCCGCTGTTCACCATCGATGCCGGCAACTACACCCAGTACCAGGACCAGCTCAGCCCCGGGCAGATCGCCCTGCTCAAGCACTTCCCCGAGAGCTTCCGCCTGCCGGTCTACCCCACCCACCGCTCGGTGCCGGTGAGCGATGAGGTGCGCGACGCCGCCGCGCGCAACGCCACCCACGCGCACCTGGTGAACAATGGCAACGGCATCGAAGGCTTCGCCGGCGTGATCGCCTTCCCCATCCCCGGGGACGGCCTGGAAGTGCTGTGGAACCACATCACGCGCAACCGCAACCGCAGCTTCAGCGTCGTCTCCGACAGCGCCGCGCCCCAGAAGGACGGTGCCTACACGGTGATGACCACCCAGCAGTACTTCACCCGGCGTGACGCGATCACGGGCCTCGCGCCGGACCAGGCGCGCAACATCCTCTACTACTACAGCCACAAGCTCACCGCGCCCTCGCGCATGGTCGGCGAGGTGGTGCTGGTGCACGAGACCCTCGACCAGGTGGCCGAGCCGCGCCTGTCCTGGGTCTACAGCGCCGGCCAGCGCCGCGTGCGCCGCGCGCCGAGCATCGCCTACGACACCGCCGGCCCCACCACCGCCGGCCTGCGCACCGCCGACAGCCGCGACATGTTCAACGGCGCGCCGGACCGCTACGACTGGAAGCTGGTGGGCAAGAAGACCCTCTACGTGCCCTACAACGCCTACCGCCTGGCCTCGCCCGAGAGGCCCTACGACACGCTGATCCAGCCGGGGCACGTCAACCCGGACGCCACCCGCTACGAACTGCACCGCGTCTGGGAGGTGGTCGCCACCCTCAAGCCGGGCCAGCGTCACATCTACAGCAAGCGCCACTACTTCATCGACGAGGACACCTGGGCCATCCTCGAGGCCGACCACTACGACAGCCGTGGCGAGCTATGGCGGGTCGGCGAGGCCCACGGTTTCTACCACCCCACCGGGCAATCGGTGGTGGCCGCGATGGAGGTGACCTACGACCTCAACAACGGCCGCTACCTCGCCTCGGGACTGACCGGCGAGCAGCGCAAGCCGTTCGACTTCAGCTACCAGGCCAGCGCCTCCGACTACTCGCCGGGCGCGCTGCGCAGCAAGGGCCTGCGCTGATCCCACCCACGCCGCCGGCCCTCGGGCGCGGCGGCTCCACCGTGCAGGCCACCATGAACCAACCCCGCCCCCGCCAACCCCTGTCGCGCGCCCTGCTGGGCGGCGACGAGCCCGACCCCCGCTTCACCCTGGCC
>NZ_QKRU01000100.1:0-19827 GCF_003234055.1 Pseudomonas sp. 57B-090624 | reverse complement strand
GTGCCGGGGGAGGGGCGGGTGGCGCTGACGCTGCAGATATTGATGATGGCGCCGCCTTCGTCCTGGCCCTGCATGATTCCGTTGGCCAGCTGGCAGAGGTTGAGCGGGGCCAGCAGGTTGAGGCGCAGGATGGATTCGGAGAAGCGCGGCGAGGCCGTGGCCGCCTCGGCATGGGGCGCGCCGCCGGCGTTGTTGACCAGCACGTCCAGCCGGCCGAAGCGCGTTTCGATGCCGTTCATCAACGCCTGTAATTGCTCGATGTCGCGCACATCGCAGGGGATGAAGTGGGCGCTGCGCCCGGCGTGGCTGGGCAGCACCTCCGGCGCCTGGCGCCCGCAGATCACCACCTCGGCGCCCTGCTGCAGAAAGCGCAGGCTGATGCCCCGCCCCACGCCCTTGCCGCCACCCGTTACCAGCACCACCTTGCCGGTGAAATCCAGTGCATCGCCCATCGCTGCTTCCTCCTGTTTATCGATGGGGGGAGGCTATTGCCTGCTCGCGTGGCTGCCCACGTCCGAGGGGACTAGGTGCGCGATGGACCTGTAGGGGCGAATTCATTCGCGATGCAGCCCGCAGGGCTGCCCTGAAGAGCGGGGCCGCTTCGCGTCCCTTTCGCGAATGAATTCGCTCCCACGGGGGAGGGGAGTGCCGGGGCGCTGCTAGTCCTCTCGGACGATGTTGCCCGCCGGGGTGCGCCGAATAATCCCGGGACGACAACGAACCGAGGAGAACCCCATGGGCGCGCTACCGCAAGGGCGATTCGCCACGCTGCCGGATGGCCTGCGACTGCACTACCTGGACATCGGCGAGGGTGAGCCGGTGGTGTTCATCCACGGCAGCGGCCCGGGGGCCAGCGGCCACAGCAATTTCAAGCAGAACCACCCGGTGTTCGCCAGCTTCGGCTACCGGGTGATCGTGCCGGACCTGCCCGGCTATGGCGCCTCCGATAAGCCGGAAACCGTCTACAGCCTGGACTTCTTCGTCGCCGCCCTGAGCGGCCTGCTGGATGCCCTGGATATCCAGCGCTGCGTGCTGGTGGGCAACTCCCTGGGCGGGGCCATCGCCATCCAGCTGGCGCTGAACGAGCCCAAGCGCGTGAGCCGCCTGGTGCTGATGGCGCCCGGCGGGCTGATGGAGAAGGAGCAGTACTACCTGCAGATGGAGGGCATCCAGAAGATGGGCGCGGCCTTCGCCAATGGCGAGCTCAACGACGCCGCCGGCATGCGCCGCCTGCTGGGCCTGCAGCTGTTCGACCCGGCACTGATCACCGACGAAACCGTCAACGAGCGCGTGGCCGTGGTGCAGCAGCAACCGCGCTGCGTACTCGGCAGCATGCAGGTGCCCAACCTCACTGGGCGCCTGGCCGAGCTGGCTTGCCCGATCCTCGGCTTCTGGGGCATGAACGACAAATTCTGCCCGGTATCCGGCGCGCAGACGATGATGGAGCGCTGCCGCGACATCCGTTTCGTGCTGCTCAGCGAGTGCGGGCACTGGGTGATGGTGGAGCACCGCGAGCTGTTCAACCGCACCTGCCTGGACTTCCTCGCGGAGGGCCGGCCATGAACGAAGTGCTGCATCGCCTGCACGGCGAGGCGCTGTACCAGGCGCTGATTGGCGGTCGCACTTTGGAACCGCTGACCACCCGGTGGCCCGAGATCACCCTCGATGACGCCTACCGTGTGTCCCTCTATGCCATGGAGCGGCGCGTGGCGGCGGGGGATGTGGTGGTGGGCAAGAAGATCGGCGTCACCTCGGTGGCGGTGCAGCGCATGCTCGATGTGCACCAGCCGGACTTCGGCTTCATCACCCGCGACATGGCGTTCGAGGATGGCGCGGAGATTTCCCTCTCCGCCAACCGCCTGATCCAGCCGCGCGCCGAGGGCGAGATCGCCTTCCGCCTCAAGCACGACCTGCAGGGGCCGGGCGTCACCGAACAGGACGTGCTGGACGCCACCGCGTACGTGATGCCCTGCTTCGAGATCGTCGACTCGCGCATCCACGACTGGAAGATCCGCATCCAGGACACGGTGGCCGACAACGCCTCCTGCGGGGTGTTCGTGCTCGGCCGCGAGCAGGTGGACCCGCGCGAGCTGGACCTGCCCAACCTGCGCATGCAGGTGTTCAAGAACGGCACGCGCATCAGCGAGGGCCTGGGCTCGGCGGTGCAGGGCAATCCGCTGACGGCGGTGGCCTGGCTGGCCAACACCCTGGGCGCGCTGGGCATTCCCTTCAAGGCGGGGGAGATCATCCTCTCCGGCTCGCTGGTGCCGCTGGAGCCGGCCCGCGCCGGCGACGACTTCTCACTGACCATCGACGGCCTGGGCAGCGCCCGGGTGTCCTTCCGCGACTGACCGGGGCACGAACATGAACAGGAAACTCAAGGCGGCCATCATCGGGCCGGGCAATATCGGCACCGACCTGCTGATCAAGATGCGCCGCTCGGAATGGATCGAGCCGGTGTGGATGGTGGGCGTCGACCCCACCTCCGAGGGCTTGAAGCGCGCCGCAGAATTCGGCCTGAAGACCACCGCCAATGGCGTCGACGGCTTGCTGCCGCATGTGCTGGACGACGACATCCGCATCGCCTTCGACGCCACCTCCGCCTATGTGCACGCCGAGAACAGCCGCAAGCTCAACGAGCTGGGGGTGATCATGGTCGATCTCACCCCGGCGGCCATCGGCCCCTTCTGCGTGCCGCCGGTGAACCTGCGCGAGCACGCGGCGACGCTGGCGATGAACGTCAACATGGTCACCTGCGGCGGCCAGGCCACCATCCCCATGGTGGCGGCGGTGTCGCGGGTGCAGCCGGTGGAGTACGGCGAGATCGTCGCCACCGTGTCGTCCGGTTCGGTGGGGCCGGGCACCCGGCAGAACATCGATGAATTCACCCGCACCACCGCCGGCGCGGTGGAGAAGATCGGCGGCGCCAGGCGCGGCAAGGCGATCATCGTCATCAACCCGGCCGAGCCGCCGCTGATGATGCGCGACACCATCCATTGCCTCACCGAGGGCGAGCCGGACCAGGCGGCGATCCGCGCCTCGGTGCTGGAGATGGTGCGCGAGGTGCAGCGCTACGTGCCGGGCTACAAGCTGATCAACGGCCCGGTGTTCGATGGGCGCAAGGTTTCGGTGTTCATCGAGGTGGAGGGGCTGGGCGACTTCCTGCCCAGGTCCGCCGGCAACCTGGACATCATGACCGCCGCTGGCCTGCGCACCGCCGAGATGTTCGCCGAAGAGGCCCACAAGGGCGCTCTGAAACTACCCGCCCGCTGATTGGAGAACCCCATGAACCTGCAAGGTAAGCACGTGCGCCTGCACGACATGAGCCTGCGCGACGGCATGCACGCCAAGCGCCACCAGATCAGCCTGGACGAGATGATCGCCGTGGCCACGGGGCTCGACGCCGCCGGGGTGCCGCTGATCGAGATCACCCACGGCGACGGCCTGGGCGGCAGCTCGCTGAACTACGGCTTCCCGGCCCATTCGGACGAGGCGTACTTCGATGCGGTGATCCCCAGGCTCAAGCAGGCCAAGGTCTCCGCCCTGCTGCTGCCGGGCATCGGCACCGTGGAGCACCTGAAGATGGCCCACGGCTGCGGCGTTTCCACCATCCGCGTGGCCACCCACTGCACCGAGGCGGATGTCTCCGGCCAGCACATCGGCATGGCCGCGAAGATGGGCCTGGACACCGTGGGCTTCCTGATGATGGCGCACATGGTCAACGCCGAGACACTGCTGGAGCAGGCGCGGCTGATGGAGAGCTACGGCGCCAACTGCATCTACTGCACCGACTCGGCCGGCTACATGCTGCCCGACGAGGTGAGCGAGAAGATCGGCGTGCTGCGCGCGGGGCTGGAGGCGGGCACCGAGGTGGGCTTCCACGGCCACCACAACATGGGCATGGCCATCGCCAATTCCCTGGCCGCCATCGAGGCCGGCGCGGCGCGCATCGACGGTTCGGTGGCCGGGCTCGGCGCCGGGGCGGGCAACACGCCGCTGGAGGTGTTCGTCGCGGTGCTGGAGCGCATGGGGGTGAACAGCGGCATCGACCTCTACCGCATCATGGACGTGGCCGAGGACCTGGTGGTGCCGATGATGGACCAGCCCATCCGCGTCGACCGCGACGCGCTGACCCTGGGCTATGCCGGCGTGTACAGCTCGTTCCTGCTGTTCGCCAAGCGCGCCGAGCAGAAGTACGGCGTCCAGGCCCGCGAGCTGCTGGTGGAGCTGGGCCGGCGCGGCACCGTGGGCGGGCAGGAGGACATGATCGAGGACCTGGCCCTGACCCTCTCGCGCCAGCGCGGCGTACTCCCCACCTGATGCAGCCCGGGCTTCAGCCCGGGACGGGCTGCGCTCCCACCGCGCGGCGGCAGCCGCCAGGCCAGCCAGGCGCGGTCGTGGCGGATCACGGGATGTCCCTGACCAGGCGGAAGCCGAGGTTGTCCGGCGGCTGCCCGGCGGCGCAGCCACCGCCGCGCGCGTCGCGCACGAAGTCGTTGATCGCCGCGCGGTGGCGGCCTTCGGCGATGCGGATCGAGCAGGCCTCGATGCGGCTGAGCTGCGCGCCCCGGGCATCGAGCTTGATGCGCTGGTGGCAGCTGTCGGTCCATTCCCAGACATTGCCGGCGAGGTCGGCGATGCCGAATTCGTTGAGCCCGTGACCGCCGCGTGCCAGCGGTCGGGCCGATTCGGCGGTGCGTGTCTCGGCCTCGAAGCTGTAGCGGGCCAGCCAGCGCCGTGCCGGGTTGCTGCCGTCGTCGTCGATGAGCAGGGCGTCGTCGGCCCAGTGCGAGCCGGCGAAGAAGGCCCATTCGAGGTCGCTGGGCAGGCGCCAGCGCTGGCCGGTGCGGCGGCTCAGCCAGTCGGCGTAGAGCTGCGCGTCCAGCAGGCTCACGCCGGTGACGGGCAGGTCGTCGCGGGGGCTGGTTCCTTCGCTCAGCGGCAGGCAGTCGCCCTCGGCCACGCAGCGGGCGTATTCGGCCTGGCTGACCTGGTACTTCATCACCTCGAAGCCGGGTTGCAGCCGCACGCGCCGGGCGGGGGCGTCGATGGCGCGGGTCTCCTGCCAGTAGTCGCCGGCGGGGCGGAAGGTGAAGGCGCGGGCCGTCAGTGCCACCGCCTCCGGTGCAGGTTCGGGCGGGTGACGGGGACCGAGGAGAAGGGCCGCCGCCGCGATGGCGAAGGCGACGGGCAGGCTGATCCGAGTGGCCTTGTGCATGGCGGCGGCGTCCGTTGGCCAGGGTGGGTGGCCGGCCCTTGCGGGCCGGCCGGCGGGCTCATTTGATCGGCGACGGCGGCTCGACCTGGCTCATCAGGTCGGCGTTCCACTCGCCCTCGACCTGGAAGTGCGCGGTGGCGCCCAGCAGCACGCCTTCGATCAGGTTGTGGTTGAGGTAGGCGTACAGGCCCGGCTGGCGGAAGGTGTAGAGCGCCGCGCCGGCCGCGCCACCGGGGATGAACCAGGTCTCCAGGTCCTGCTCGGGCGGGTTGCTGAACTTGCCGCTGGCCCAGACGTGGTCGCCGTGACCGCCGATCAGGTGCGGGCGGGTGTCGCGGTTGGCCTGGGAGTGGATGATCAGCACCGTCTCGCCGACGCTGGCCCTGAGGGCGTTCTTGCCGGTCAGGGCGCCCACCTTGCCGTTGAACACGATGTGGCTGGGGACCAGCCCCTTCATGACGCCCAGCATGTCGGCGAAGCTCTCCATCGGGCTGGCGTAGCGCTTGAACCTGCCGTCCTTGTCACGGGGGACGTAGAAGTCCTGTTCGCCGACGTAGAACACCTTGTCGTAGTTCAGCGCCTTGCCGGCGCGGTCCTTCAGGCCGTCGCGCGGCAGCACCATGATCGCGCCGTTCATGCCCGAGACCACGTGCCAGGGGATCATCGCGCCGCCCGGTGCGCAGTGGTAGACGAAGACCCCGGCGCGGGTGGCCTTGAAGCGCAGCTTCACCTGCTCGCCGGGGCTGACGATGGTCAGCGCGCCGCCGCCCAGGGCACCGGTGGCGGCGTGGAAGTCGATGTTGTGGGCCATGCTGTTGCTGGCCGGGTTGACCAGGGTCAGCTCCACGTAGTCGTCCTGGTGCACCACCATCAGCGGGCCGGGCACCGAGCCGTTGAAGGTCATGGCGTGGACCTCGGTGCCTTCGTCGTCGAGCACCAGGGTCTTCTCTTCGATGGTCAGGGTGAACGCCACCACCTTCGGTTTGCCGCTGGCGCGGGCCTGGTGGGCGTGGACGAAGGGTGGGGCGACCAGCTCGACCTCGACCCGCTCCAGCCTGGACAGGTCCGGGGCCTCGCCCGGTTTCTTCGGTGCCGGCTCCGTCCCGGCCAGCGCCTTGCCGCTGCCGAGCACCGAGCCGGTGACGCCGAGCACCACCGCGCCTGCGAGCAGGGTGCGGCGGGAAAGGGACAGCGCTTCCTCGTCGTGCATGATCATCTCCGTAATGACTACCGTCGTTGGCTACAGAGATACCGCGTGGCCAGGAACTTTCCTTGAGCTGAGACAAGCAAGCCTGCAACTGGACGACCGTCGCAGGGGGAGATGTGCATCAGGTCGCGTTTGTGTTGTCGGCGGCTTTTCGTGGGAGGCGTCGGGTGGCGCTGCGCTAGCGGTTGCGAACCTGACGCGAAGCCTCAAGCCCGGTGCTTGCCGGCATGCATGGCGCCCTGTCACGCCCACCGCGTGGGTTTCGCTTCGCTCTACGCCACCCTGCGCACGCCGTTGCGCCCCGGGCGTGATGAGCACATCGATCAAGACTCTGGCGAAGCCAGGCCCGTATGCCGGGGCCTGCTGGGTGTCTTTTTTGTGGGCGGCATTCCGAGGACTGAAAAACAGACTCGCCTGGGGAGGCGAAACCACAGGCATCGGCAGAACCGGGCAGTCGGCTGGACTCGGCATTCTCCAGCAACACTCAGCCTGGGTGCTCAGTCCTTCTCGAAGAAGCCCTTGGCATCCTGCAGGTAGGCCTCGCGGGTGGGGCCGTCCAGCCAGCGGGCGTAGAGCTGGATCAGCTCCTCGCCGCGCAGCTCGCGGATCACCTCGTTGATCGCCTCGATGGCCTTCCTGCCTTCGGGGGTCTTCGAGCAGCCCACGTAGGCGAGCAGGTAGCTGGGCATGCCCTGCACCGGATGGAAGCGCAGGTCGGAGACATCCACGCCATCGGTCTCGGCCAGGTAGCGCACCTCGGGCCAGTAGCCGAGCAGGGCGCTGATGCGGCCGTGCTGCTGCATCTGCAGGAGGCTGCCCAGGGCGTTGTTGCCGTGGTGCACCAGCAGGCGCTCGGGGGCTGCGGCGTGCAGCGTGGCGTCGATCAACGGCCCGTAGCTGCGCTCCACCAGTACGCCGAGGCGCTGGCGCGGGTCGGCGAGAAAGGCCGCCAGGTCGATCCTGCCGTCCTTCAGGTAGGGCTGGATCTCGCCCTCCAGCTCCCGGCGCACCACCACGCCGTTGGTCACCACGCCCAGGGTGGGGATGGAGAAGTACATCAGGTGCTCGCGCTCCGGGGTCTTCAGTACGCCCGCGTCGCAGGTGAGGGGGTCGCGGGCGAACATCTGGTTGGCACGAGCGCGGTTGACGCGGCTGTTGACGTGGCGGTACTGCGGCAGTCGCTGCTGCAACAGGCCGAGCATCCGGTCGGCGATGCCCTGGCCCTTGAGCGGGCCTTCCATGATGTTGAACGGCGCCATGTCGCGCACCGCCCAGGTGATCAGGGTGTCGGGTGCCGCCGCACAGCTGCCGGCACCCCCCAGCAGCGCGGCGCCGAGCAGCAGGCCGCGCAGGCGCGAGCGAAGTCCGGTACGGCCTGTCATGGGCGAGGAGAGGGGTGGGACGTGTCTCAGATGGCGCCTTCCTTGCGCAGGGCGTCGATGCGTGCGGCGTCGTAGCCCAGGGCACCGAGCACTTCGGCGTTGTGTTCGCCCAGCTCCGGGCCGACCCATTCGGCCGAGCCCGGGGTCGCCGAGAGCTTGGGCACGATGCCGGGCATGCGGAAGGGCTTGCCGTCGGGCAGGCGCGCCTGGAGGAACATCTCGCGGGCGATGAACTGCGGGTCGGTGAACATGTCCTCGGCGGAATAGATGCGGCTGGCCGGCACCTCGGCGCGGGTCAGGGTCGCCAGCACCTGGTCCAGGGGCAGCGAGCCGACCCAGCGGTCGATCACCCCGTAGAGCTCGTCGCGGCGCGCGTCACGGCCGTCGTTGCTGGCGAGCGTCGGATCGAGGGCCAGGTCCTCGCGGTCGATGGCCAGCATGAAGCGCTTGAAGATGGCATCGCCGTTGGCGCCGATCTGCACGTGGCGGCCGTCGGCGCTGGTGTGGATGGAGGAGGGGGTGATGCCGGGCATGATGTTGCCGGTGCGTTCGCGGATGAAGCCGAACACGTCGAACTCCGGGACCATGCTCTCCATCATGGCGAACACCGCCTCGTACAGCGCCACGTCCACCACCTGGCCCTCGCCGCCGTTGACCTCGCGGTGGCGCAGCGCCATGAGCGCGCCGATCACGCCCCAGAGTGCGGCGATGGAGTCGCCGATGGAAATGCCGGTGCGCACCGGCGGGCGATCCTCGAAGCCGGTGATGTAGCGCAGCCCGCCCATGGATTCGCCCACCGCGCCGAAGCCCGGCTGGTCCTTCATCGGGCCGCTCTGGCCGAAGCCGGAGAGGCGCACCATCACCAGCTTCGGATTCAGGGCGTGGATCACCTCCCAGCCGAGGCCGAGCTTCTCCAGCACGCCGGGGCGGAAGTTCTCGATGAGGATGTCCGCCTCCCCCAGCAGCTGCTTGAGGATGGCGATGCCGTCGGGGTGCTTGAGGTTGAGCGTCAGCGACTTCTTGTTGCGCGCCTGCACGAACCACCAGAGCGAGGTGCCCTCGTACAGCTTGCGCCACTTGCGCAACGGGTCGCCGCCATCGGGGGATTCGACCTTGATCACCTCGGCACCGAACTCGGCGCACAGGCGCGAGGCGAAGGGGCCGGCGATCAGGGTGCCGAGTTCGATGACTTTCAATCCGGCGAGGGGCTTGGCGAGGGTATCCATTGCACGTCCGTGGGGCAGGGAAAAACCCGCCTAGCCTAGACCATTGCCCCGTTTCAGGGCAGCCGTCGGCCGGCTGCTTTTTCGTGAATCACGTCGGTCTTCGCTCCATGCCTGCTTTCCAAGGGCCGGCCACGGGGTTCTAATCCCTGGCGATAGCCATCGCGCACAGTGAAAATCAGGGACAGGTCCTCATGCTCGGCGCTCACGTCTCCCCCTCTGCTGATTTCCACGGGCACGTTCCCGGGCTTAGTGCTGCGCGCCTTTCATCGGCTTTTTCGGGTATCACATGTAATGAATTGAAAGCTTACATGTGATGAATTATTCTGCGCCCATGCAAAACAAGTCATCCGCCCATTACCAACGTTTGTTCCGCCAGCGCCTGCGTGACCAGGGGCTGGTGAAAAAGGAAGTCTGGATACTGCCGGAGAACGCCCAGGCGCTCCTGGTGGTTGAACGCAAGCTGCGCCAGCCCCAGCCGGGGCCGGTCAATCTGCAAAAGGAGGGGGCCATGGAAATGCCTCAGATCTGGAATGCGCGTGCGCTCTGCGAGGCCTTGGCTGCGACCGAGCTCTTCACCTCTGGCGATGCCGGCATCGAGCTGATCGAAGGTGCCGAACCGAGCCTGCACGTCACCCTGCATGAGTACGGCGACCTGCCGCTGTTCGTCGCCGTGCACGGCGAGCAGATCATCGTCGAGGCGCTGCTCTGGCCGCAGAGCGATGTGCGCGACGTGCCCGCCTTCAACGAGGAGGTGCTGCTCAGCCGCCAGCTGTTCCCGCTGTCCAGCATCGGCCTGGAGACGCTGCCCGGCGGTGAGCGTTGCTACACCATGTTCGGCGCCCTGAGCGCCACCTCGATCCTGTCCAATGTGCTCTACGAGATCGAAACGCTCGCCAGCAACGTGATCCGCGCCACCGAAGCCTACGAAGGCTACCTGAAGGCTCAGGCCTGACCTGGAGGAAGCACATGAACGTTTGGAGCAAGCTGCTGACCGCCCTGCGCGGCGGTGCCAACGAAGCCGGCGAGGCCATTGTCGACAGCCAGGCGCTGCGCATCCTCGACCAGGAGATCCGCGACGCCGACCTGGAGCTGCGCAAGTCCAAGGAAGCGCTGGCCGAGATCATGGCGCGGCAGAAACTGGCCGAGGAACGTGCCGGCAAGTGTGCCGCCAAGGTCGGTGAGTACGAAACCTATGCGCTGAAGGCCCTGGAAGGCGGCAACGAGGCCCTGGCCAAGGAAGTGGCGGAGAAGATCGCCAACCTGGAGAACGAACTGGCCGTCGAGCGCGAGCAGGCCGCCGGCTTCGCCGTCAGCGTGGCCCAGCTGCGCAAGGCCGTGACCCAGGCCGAAGGCAACATCAAGCATCTGAAACAACAGGTGGATACCGTCAAGGCCACCGAGAGCGTGCAAAAGGCGCAGATGGCCGTGGCCCAGCGCTACAGCGGCTCGCAGACCAAGCTGCACACCGCCGTCGAATCGCTGGAGCGGATCAAGCGCCAGCAGGCCGAGCGTGCGGCGAAGCTGGAGGCCGCCGCCGAACTGGCCGCCACCAGCAGCCCGGACGATGACCTCGATGCCAGGCTGCGTGCAGCCGGCATCGCCGCCGACGGCACCAGCGCCGACAGCGTGCTGGCGCGCCTGAGGGAAAAGAGCAAGTCCTGATCCACCGTTGAACGGGCGGTGCCGCTCGGCCCCGTCCAGCCTTTTCAGGGATAGGAAAGCGATGGAAATCTTCCTGCAGACCGCACTGTCGTTCCCCACCGTGCTGTTCAGCTTCCTGCTGTGCCTGGCCATCGTCTACTGGGCGATCGTCGCGCTCGGCCTGGTCGAGGTCGACCTGCTGGACGTCGAGGCCGACTCGCTGCTCGCCGGCGAAGGCGTCGCAGCCCTGCTGTCGAAGCTCAAGCTGAATGGCGTACCGGTCACCCTGGTGCTCAGCCTGCTGTTCGCCGGCTCCTGGTTCCTCAGCTATTTCGCCGAACTCCTGGTTCTCAGCCACCTGCCCCTGGGCCTGCTGCGCTACCCGCTGGGCCTGGTCGTGGCCGTGGTCGCGCTGGGCCTGTCGCTGCCCGTGGCGGCGCTCATCTGCAGCCCGCTGCGGCCGCTGTTCCACAAGGCGGAGGCGGTCACCCGCAAGAGCGTGCTCGGCCAGACCGCCATGGTGCGCAGTGGCCGGGTCACCCTGGAGCATGGCGAGGCCGTGCTCGAAGACGGTGGCGCCGGGCTGATCCTCAAGGTCCGTGCCGACGAAGCCCTCGGGCTCAAGCGCGGCGACCGCGTCGTATTACTGGAATACCTGGAGGCGCAGCACGCCTATCGGGTCATCACCGAGGACGAATTCCGGGGCATCTGACCCGGTGCGCCTCAGCATCAAAGGAGAGTGATTGCAAATGAACAACATCGAGTGGGTGATGCCCTTCCTGACCGTGCTCGGACTCGTCGTCCTGTTCGTGGTCGGCATCCTGGCCCTGTTCAAGGCCTTCTACATCAAGGTCCCGCAGGGCACCGCGCTGATCGTCAACGACATGTCGTCCACGCCCAAGGTGCACTTCACCGGCGCCCTGGTGTACCCGGTCATCCACCTCAAGGAGTTCATGCGCATCTCGCTGATCACCCTGGAAGTCGATCGCCGCGCCAAGGACGGGCTGATCTGCCGCGACAACATGCGCGCCGACATCACCGTGGCCTTCTACCTGCGCGTCAATGAAACCCAGGAAGACGTGCTCAAGGTGGCCAAGGCCATCGGCGTCGAGCGTGCCTCCGACCGCGCCGCGGTGAACGAGCTGTTCAACGCCAAGTTCTCCGAAGCGCTGAAGACCGTCGGCAAGCAGTTCGACTTCGTCCAGCTGTTCGAGAACCGCCAGGACTTCCGCGACCGCATCATCGAGGTGATCGGCAACGACCTGAACGGCTACGTGCTCGAAGACGTCGCCATCGACTACCTGGAGCAGACCGCGAAGAACTCCCTCGACCCGAGCAACATCCTCGACGCCGAAGGCATCCGCAAGATCACCGAGCTGACCGCCGCGCAGAACGTCATCACCAACGAGCTGGAGCGCAACCAGGAACTGGCGATCCAGAAGAAGAACGTCGAGACCCGCGAAGCCGCCCTGGCCCTGGAACGCCAGCAGGCCGACGCCGAAGCCCGGCAGAAGCGCGAGATCGAGACCATCCGCGCCCGCGAGGAAGCCGAGACCGCCAAGGTCAAGGAAGAGGAGCGCCTCAAGGCCGAGCAGGCGCGCATCCAGGCGCAGCAGGAGATCGACGTGCGCGTCGAGAACCACCAGCGCGAAGTGGAAGTGGCCCAGCAGAACCGCCAGCGCGCCGTGGTCATCGAGGTGGAGAAGGTCACCCGTGCCAAGGACCTGGAAGTGGTCGCCCGCGAGCGCGAGGTCGAGCTGCAGCGCATCGAGAAGGAAAAGGCGCTGGAAGAGCAGCGCAAGAACATCGCCAACGTGATCCGCGACCGCGTCGCCGTCGAGAAGACCGTGGCCCAGGAAGAAGAGCGCATCAAGGAAGTGCGTGAGATCTCCGAGGCCGAGCGTGCCAAGCAGGTCATCGTGCTCCAGGCGCAGGCCGAGGCCGAGCAGGAGCTGGTGCGCCAGGTCAAGCAGGCCGAGGCCGACGAGACCCGCTCCAAGCACAAGGCCGTGGAAATCAACAACCTGGCCCAGGCCGAACTGGAAGCCGCGGCCAAGCAGGCCGAAGCCAAGAAACGCCTGGCCGAAGGCATCGAGGCCGAGCGCGCCGCCCCCGGCCTGGCCGATGCGCGGGTGCTGGAAGTCACCGCCGCCGCCAAGGAGAAGGAAGGCCTCGCCGAAGCCCGCGTACGCGCCGAGCAGCTGATCGCCGAAGCCCGTGGCGAGCAGGAGAAAGGCCTGGCCGACGCCCGCGTGCTGGAAGCCACCGCCGCTGCCAAGGAGAAGGACGGCCTGGCCGAAGCCAAGGTCCTGGAAGAGAAGCTGGGCGCCCAGGCGCGTGGCGAGGAACAGCTCGGCGCCGCCAAGGCCAAGGCCACCAAGGACCTGGGCTCGGCGGAAGCGGAAATCCTCCTGCAGCGCCTCAACGCCGAGGCCGAAGGCCTGGGCAAGAAGTTCGGTGCCCTGGATGCCCTCAGCGACAGCGCTCGCCAGCACGAGGAGTTCCGCATGCAGCTGGAGAAGAGCTTCGAGGAAGCCATGGCCGCCATCGCCGCCAACAAGGACATCGCCAAGGACCAGGCCGAGGTGCTCGCCACCGCGCTGGGCAAGGCGAAGATCGAGATCGTCGGCGGCGAAGGCGACTTCTTCAACTCCTTCGCCAAGTCGCTCTCCGTGGGCAAGGCCATCGAAGGCGTGGTGGGCAAGAGCCCGGTGGTGCAGGACGTGCTGGCCCGCCTGCTCAACGGCAAGTCGGCGCCTGCCGCTGCCGTCGCCGCCCCGGCGCCCGAGCGCAAGGCCGAGCCCCAGGACCCGGTCGCCGGCGCCTGACGGTTGGTCCCGGGAGCGGGCTGCGTCCACCGACGCTCGCTTCCGGGGTCGTTCCCCACATGGTTTCGAAGGCTGCTCGCGCTCTTCTCAATGAGTTCCCGCGTTAGCGGGAATGACGGTGCCCGGTATGGCCACCGTCATCCGCGCGGACGCGTGGACCTACACAACGGCAGCTCTTTCAACAGCGTCGCAGATTCAGGAAGACCACGATGTCGGATGCACAAGCCGCAACCCCCGCACAGGATGTACTGGACAAGGCCGTCGCCGAAGGCGGCGCCTACGAGGTGCTGCACAAGCGCCTGCTGGACCAGGGGCAACGCCTGCGGCAGACCACCGAGTCCCTCAACCAGAAGCGCCTGGAAGAGTTCGGCAGCAGCCGCATGGACGTCATCGGTCGCGTGCGCATCCGCACCGAGAACAACTGCATCGCCCGCGACATCGTCCAGGTCGGCGACTGCCTGCTGTTCGGCTACAACGTCTTCATCGGCCTGAAGAAGGAGACCCACGTCGCCGACGTGTTCTCCCTCTACCGCCTGGTGGAGGAGGGCGAGGGCTACGAAGCCGAGCCGGTGCCGCTGGAGGGTTCGTTCCTCGCGGCCCAGGGCTTCGTCAACGACTTCAACGAGCTCTACACCTACTACAAGAACACCCGCCTGCTGCAACTGGCCATCCGCGACGGCAAGCTGCTGGCGAGCTTCCAGATCGGCGAGCGCATCACCGACATCCGCGTGTTCCGCTGGTCCATCTCCGCCGACGGCCGCGAGGTGCGCTACATCGACAACCGGGGCGAGCGCGACATCGCCCTGCCGGCGCCCTTCGACTTCGAATGGAAGAAGGCCACCCGCGAGATGGTGGTGCAGGGCCGCCACCCGCACCTGAACATCCTCGACACCGTGTTCGTCGAAACCATCGGCGGCGACCTCACCATCAAGGTCGAGAACAACACCGAGGACGGCCTCGGCATCTACCGCGAGGAGGTGCTCGACAAGACCCAGTCCCTGGACGACGCCCAGGTCGAGTTCGCCCGCCTCGGCAGCCTGATCCTGCTCAAGGTGCTGCCCTACCGCGAAGAGCAGTGGCGCTACCTGGTGTTCAACAGCCTGACCCGCAAGGTCGAGCGCATCGACGCCATTGGCCTGGCCTGCGTCCAGCTGCCGGAAGACCACGGCATCATCTTCCCCGGTGGCTACTACCTGCAGAACGGCGAGTACAAGACCTTCGAGCAATCCATGGACGGCATGCGCTTCAAGCGTGCCGTGCGCTCGCCCAACGGCGAGGACGTGCAGTACATCTTCTACCACCCCGAACAGGGGCGGGCGGTGCTGCTCACCTACAACATGATCAACCGCCAGCTGCAGAACCCGCTGTTCGGCCACGGCTACGCGCGCCTGGAAGACGGGCGCATGGTGATCTTCGCCGCCGAGGGCGAGGAGCCCACCCGCATCCACCCGATGCAGGTCTGGCAGACCCCCTTCTTCACCGAGGAATTCGCCGCCCGCCAGCCGGCCCGCAGCGGCTTCCTCGGGCGCATCGGCAATGCCGAGCTGGTGCGTGGGGTTTCCGACCTCTATGACCTCAGCCGCGAGATCGAGACCCCCGTGGTCTCGGTGCAGCGCTACTCCCAGCTGTGCCAGAACACCCGCCGCCTGTTCGACGTCTACCACTGGCTCGGCAGCGACCAGCTCGAAGGCCTGGCGCCGCTGCTGCGCGAAGTGGCCGCCACCGCCGAGCTGGTGCTCGACGAATACGAGAAGGTCGAGAGCATCCGCCGCCAGTCCGACCAGGCCATGGTCGGCGCCGAGGAGAAACAGAAAGCCCTGCTCGACGGCCTGCTGCCGGACAGCTGGGACCAGGTGCAGAGCTTCGTCGACGCCCTCAACGGCATCACCGCCCAGCGCGGCCTGCTGCTGACCATCCGCGACTACCGCTACATAGACGTGGCGCGCATCGACGCCATGGAAGCCGAGCTGCTCAAGGCCCAGGAACGCACCGCCGCCGCCACCGCCGGCTTCCTCGCCAGCGAGCAGGCGCTGCAGCCCTTCGTCGCCCGCCTGGAGGCCCTCGACGCCGAGGCGCAGAAGGCCGAGACCGTGGCCCAGCTGGCCGAGCCCCTGGCCGCGTTGCAGGCCATGGCCGCCGACCTCGACATGCTCTCCAGCCTGATGGCCTCGCTGCAGATCGACGACGCCACCCAGCGCACCCGCATCATCGAATCCATCTCCGAGATCTACGCCCGCCTCAACCAGGCCAAAGCCCGCGCCGAGCAGCGGCGCAAGGGGCTGGGGTCCACCGAGACCGTGGCCCAGTTCGGTGCCCAGTTCAAACTCTTCGGCCAGGGCATCACCAACGCCCTGGGCCAGGCCCAGGACCCGGAGCGCTGCGACGAGCAGCTGTCGCGCCTGCTGGTGCAGCTGGAGGAACTGGAAAGCCGTTTCGGTGACCACGAACAGTTCCTCGGCGACATCCTTGCCAAGCGCGAGGAGCTGCTGGAAACCTTCGAGGCGCACAAGCAATCCCTGCTCGACGAGCGCCAGCGCAAGGCCCAGGGCCTGCTCGACGCGGCCCGGCGCATCCTCGACAGCCTCGGCCGGCGCACGGCGAAATTCACCCAGGCCGAAGAGCTCAATGCCTTCTTCGCCGCCGACCCGCTGATCCTCAAGCTGCGCGAACTGGCCGAGCGCCTGCGCGAGCTCAAGGACAGCGTCAAGGCCGATGACGTCGAGGCCCGCCTCAAGGGCGCCCGCGACCAGGCGGTGCGTGCCCTGCGCGACAAGACCGAGCTGTTCGAGGAGGGCGGCAACGTCATCAAGCTCGGCCCGCGCCACCGCTTCAGCGTCAACACCCAGGAGCTGGACCTGACCCTGATGCCCCGGGGCGACGAGCTGCACCTGCACCTCACCGGCACCGACTTCCTCGAACCGTTGCGCGACCCCGAGCTGGATGCCCTCAAGGCCTTCTGGCAGGTGGCGCTGGAGTCCGAATCGGCGCAGCTGTACCGCGCCGAATACCTCGCCGGGCAGGTGCTCGACGCCGCCGACGCCGGGCAGGAAAACCTCAGCCTGGACGGCCTCAAGCACCTGCTGGGGCAGCCCGACGAACTGGCGCGGGTGATCCGCGACTTCGCCGCGCCGCGCTACAAGGAAGGCTACGAGAAGGGCATCCACGACCACGACGCCGCCGCCATCCTGGCCCAGCTGCTGCCGCTGCGCGAAAGCGCCGGGCTGCTGCGCCACGCCGCCCCGGCGCGGGCCTTCGCCAGCCTGTTCTGGGACCTCCGCCGCAGCGACGAGAGCGCCGCCCAATGGCCGGAGCGGGCCCGTACCAGCCGGCATATCCAACAACTGTTCGGCCGCCGCGAGGGCCTGCTGCAGCTGCAGGCGGAAATCCTCGCCGCGATGCAGGCCTTCCTCGTCGAGCAGCCCCTGGCGCTGGGCGCCGCCGCCCCGGCGGAAGCCGCCGAGTACCTGGTGCAGGAACTGGCCGCCGAGCGCATCGAATTCACCTTCAGCAAATACGCCCGCCAGCTTCAGGATGCGCTCAAGCTGCGCCTGCAGGGCGCGCGCATGTGGGACGACTACCAGCAGGCCCTGTCGCGCCTGGCCGAGCGCCCGGCGGCGCAATGGGCGCTGGCGGGTAACTGGCTGCAGGGGCTGTGCTCGGAGGGCGAGCATGCCGCCCTGGCCGACTACATCCCCGAGGCAGTGGCCCTGTCGCTGCTGGCCGAGGACTTCCCGCGGCGCATCACCGAGGTCGACCTGCGCTTCGTCGTCACCGGCCTGATGGGCGAGCACCCGCGCATCGTCGAGCGCAGCCTGCAGCTGGCGGTGGACGACTTCTTCGCCCGCCTGCGCCAGCACCGCGAAGACTTCCTGCCCGGCCTGCAGCGCTACCAGGCGCTGCGCCAGGCGGTCATCGGCCGTGAGCGCGAAGCCCTGCGCCTGGCCGAGTTCAAGCCGCGCCCGCTCAGCTCCTTCGTGCGCAACAAGCTGATCAACGATGTCTACCTGGGCGTGATCGGCGACAACCTGGCCAAGCAGATGGGCACCGCCGGGGAGAACAAGCGCACCGACCTGATGGGCCTGTTGATGCTCATCTCGCCCCCCGGCTACGGCAAGACCACGCTCATGGAATACGTGGCGCACCGCCTCGGCCTGATCTTCATGAAGATCAACGGCCCGGCCCTGGGCCACGAGGTGCGCTCCCTGGACCCGGCCCAGGCGCCGGACGCCACCTCGCGCCAGGAGCTGGAGAAGCTCAACCTGGCGCTGGAGATGGGCAACAACGTGATGCTCTACGTCGACGACATCCAGCACACCCACCCGGAATTCCTGCAGAAGTTCATCTCCCTCTGCGACGGCACCCGGCGCATCGAGGGCGTGTGGAAGGGCCGCACCAAGACCTACGACATGCGTGGCAAGAAGTTCTGCGTGGTGATGTCGGGCAACCCGTACACCGAGTCGGGCGATGTGTTCCGCATCCCGGACATGCTCGCCAACCGCGCCGACATCTATAACCTCGGCGACACCCTGGGTGGCATGCAGGACGCCTTCGCCCTCAGCTACATCGAGAACGGCCTGACCTCCAACCCGGTGCTGGCGCCCCTGGCCACCCGCGACATGGCCGACGTCTACCGCTTCGTCGCCCGCGCCGAGGGCAAGCCCTTCTCCGCCAACGAGCTGAGCCACAGCTACAGCGGTGCGGAGATCAACGAGATCACCACCACCCTACAGCGCCTGATGCAGGTGCGCGACGTGGTGCTCAAGGTCAACCAGCAGTACATCGCCAGTGCCGCCCAGGCCGACCAGTACCGCACCGAACCGCCGTTCAAGCTGCAGGGCAGCTACCGCAACATGAACAAGATGGCGGAGAAGATCTCCGCCGTGATGAACGACGCCGAGCTGCTGCAGCTTCTGGCCGACCACTACCAGGGCGAGTCGCAACTGCTCACCACCGGCGCCGAGGAGAACCTGCTCAAGCTCGCCGAGCTGCGCGGCAACCAGAGCCCGGAGCAGGCCGAGCGCTGGGCCCAGATCAAGCGCGACTTCCTGCGCAACAAGTCCATGGGCGGCAGCGACACCGACGTCGGCGCCCGCGTGGTGGCCCAGCTCAACGATCTCGTGGAAAGCGTGCGCGGCCTGGCCCGTCACGACGCCCCCGCGCCGGCCGCCGCCGAGGTGCCGTGGGAGGCCCTGCTGCAACGCCTGGAGGCGCTGGTGCAACCGCCCGCCGCGTTCAAGGTGGACGTCACCGCCCCGGCCCAGGAGGGCGTGCGCGAAGTGCTGCTGAGCCTGGCCGACAGCCTGGAGAACAGCTTCATGCCGCTGATCCGCATCATGGACAAGAAGATCGACGTCGACCTGCGCACCCATCACCGCATCACCGACATCGCCAACCGCCTCAACGAACTGGGCGGCGCCCTGCCGACGCCCGGCACCGACGGCACGCCCACCTGACCCGGAGGTCGCCATGGATTTCGCAGGACTCGACCAGCAGCTGCGTGACAGCCTGCTGGACCTGAAACTGAGCAACGAGGAGCGCGACGAGCTGCGCCAGCTGGGCACCGAGCTGGGCCCGGACCAGGTGCGCTACCTGCGCAACCGCGCCTTCGACCTGGTGCGCGAGCTGGCCCTGGCCGACGCCGCCAACACCCTGCCGGCGCTGAAGTGGCTGGAACAGGTGATCAAGACCCTGGATGTCAGCGCCGCGCCGGTGCGCAACCTCGCCAGCGCCCACTTCAGCCCCGGCGAGGAATGCCGGCGCAAGATCCGCGAGTTGCTGCGCCAGGCGCGGCAGAGCGTGGACATCTGCGTCTACACCATCTCCGACGACCAGCTCAGCAGCGAGATCCTCGCCTGCCACCAGCGCGGCATCGCCGTGCGGGTGATCAGCGACAACGAGAAACTCTTCGACGAAGGCAGCGACATCCGCCAGCTGCAGGCCGCCGGCGTGCCCCTGCGCATCGATGACAGCCCGTTCCACATGCACCACAAGTTCGCCCTGTTCGACGGCCGCCTGCTGCTCAACGGCAGCTTCAACTGGACCCGCAGCGCCAGCACCAGCAACGAGGAGAACCTGCTGGTGATCGACAATGCGCACCTGGTGGGCAGCTACCTGGCGGAATTCGAACAGCTGTGGGCGCGCTACGCCCCGCGCTGACTGGGCGCGGCACCGCTCTCGCAGGATGGGTAGAGGCACGCAACCCATCGATACGGACTCCCAGGCATCACGGATGTACCAGGCTCGAAACCGCCTGCTTGTACCGGGGCGACCTAGGGGGCAGCGCGGGTGGGTTCAGCCCACCGCGTTCCCCCAGCCCCCTCGATGC